>JAUMAI010000267.1:0-7084 GCA_032116775.1 Pirellula sp.
GGGTAACTGATGGTTGGGAAACGCCAGCTTTGATGTAGACCTGAAAACGCTCGGCGGCTAGTTTGGAGCCTACTGGTCTGCTGGTTTTTATTGCAGCAGACGCTTTCCAAGCACTTTTTGGTCGTTGGTCTCCATGAGCGAACCTTTCTTTTCTCGCAAAAACAGTCTAGGCATCACCAATGCCTTACTTCTGTTGATGGCTGTGTTTTTTACAGTTCCATTTGTGCTTCGCGGAGCACGAATGGCCCTGCAGAAAACGGAAAACAACATTAAGGACTGGCTGCCAGACTCTTTCCGCGAGACCGAAGAACTAGCCTGGTTTGCCAAACACTTTGTCAGCGAACAATTCATTCTTGCCACCTGGGATGGTTGCACCACAGAAGATCAAAAGCTCAGGCTCTTCGTCGAGAAGTTGCGATCTGAGCAAATGGTTAGCAAAGATCGTCCTGATGATGACTTCAAGAGAGCTCGTCAATTTGGAACCGACTATGCGTTAATGGCTGACCACGATTTTCATTTCGATTGGGGTGGCGAGAAAGAAAAATGGTTGGTCGACGAGGGAGGGCGTTGGTTCTACATCACGCCTGAGGGAAAGGTTTATCGCTGGGAAGGCAAGAGCAACATTGTCGGCTACACGATGCGAAACTTCCAGAAGCTTCTGGGGGCGTTTCGTCTAGATGGCCAGTTCATTGAAAGCTTTGGCAATACATTTGGTGAAGGCAATCGAAATCCTTTTTATCGCGATCCCCGGTTGTTGACCGCACCATTTTTCAGTCGCGTCCAAACGGGACCTGATTTAGTAGAAGAACTGGCGGGTCCTGGTGGTCCTCTGCACAAAACGGGCAACGAAACGGGAGGACGGCGCGAAGCTTTAGATCGATTAACAGGCACTCTCTTTGCGCCTGTTGTTCCTTTCGGTTTTGACTGGAAACCCGATTCGATCAAACAGGTTTTGCCAGCCGAATTTGTGGCAACATTTCCTAAAGGTTGGGAAGAAAAACTAGCTCAATTAGTCGACGAAACAGTTGAAACAAAACTTGGTGGCGATGCAAACAAATTGACAAGCGCGGATCCCAAGATTCTGTCGCAGTTGTGGTATTCTTTCTTCGATGCGATGGCCATTGCGGAACCACCACGACAAACCTGCGTGCTGGTGACCCTGACGGATGTCGGACGACGAAATCTCAAACATGTGTTGGGACGCGGAATGCTTGGCGCACCCTTGGGCCGCATCAATGTCCTTGCCGAACAATCCGGCGTTAGCCCACCACCCACTCCAACAACTCTTCCGCCTCCATTTTCATGGCTCATACCAACCCCTGCTATCGCGCAAGCGACGTTGCGCATGGGTGGTCCACCTGTCGACAATGTGGCGATCGACGAGGAAGGAACGATCACTCTGGTCCGTCTGGTCGGTTACTCGATCTTCCTTGGCTTAGTACTCTCCTGGATGTGCTTGCGCAGCATCAATTTAACATTGATGGTGTTTTTTGTGGGTGGCATTGGTGCGGTCGCGAGCTTGGCGATTGTTTGGTGGTCGAACGCTAATATTGATGCGATCCTACTGACGATGCCGTCGCTGATTTACGTGCTTGGGATGGCTGGAGCTATTCATATCATCAACTACTATCGCGATACCGTTCGCGAAGAGGGAAGTTTGGGTGCTCCGGAAAAGGCTTTGCATCACGCATTTTTCCCCTGCTTGCTGGCCAACGTAACCACCGCTTTTGGCTTAGTTTCATTGTGCATCAGCGAAATTGCCCCGATTCGAAAGTTCGGCGCTTTTTCAGCAATTGCGGTGCTGTTTACTCTTCTCTTGATCTACTTCTATGTTCCTTCGGCACTCGCAACCTTCATGCCCTCCGTTGCGGCACCCAAAAAGAAGAAAGAACTCAAGAAAGATTATGATCCGAACGAGTCTCTAGGAATGTTGGACTTCTTTTGGCAGACACTGGGATCTTGGGTGGTTAAGAACCAGCGTTTGGTCAACATCTCTGGGCTACTGATTGTGGTGATGTTCAGCATTGGATTGCTGAAAATCAATACTTCGGTACATCTACTGAAAATGTTTGATCGCAATGCCCAAATCATTCAAGACTACCGCTGGCTCGAAGAAAATTTCGGACGACTAGTTCCAATGGAATTGGTGGTTCGTTTTCCAACGGAAACTCAGCGTACCAAGGTGGCGGGAATCGAGGCCACTGCAACTTCTGATTCAACCGAACCACTGACCGTCGAAACGGCTCGCCGTCGCTTAAGTTTGCTGGAACGAGCGGAAGCTGTCGCCAAGATCCAACAGGTCGTGGAACGCGAATTTGGCTATGGTGGCTCGAATGTGCTCGGCCAGGGCATGTCGGCGCTTACATTATTGCGAGACCTACCAGATCCATCTAAGGGATTAGCTGCTAATAGAATTGTGTTTGATGGACTGCTTCAGGAATCCTTTGAGCGATTGGCCAAAACCGATTATTTGCGGTATGAAAAAGATGGCCCAGCCGAAGGTACTGAATTGTGGCGAATCAGCTTACGTTTAGGAGCTTTAAACAACGTCGATTACGGCGGGTTCATTTCAAAGCTGCGACTCGCAGTGGAACCGGTGCTAGCGGCATATGAATGTCGTCTAGAAGTGATCGACACCATTCTTGAGCAAACGGTCGATACACCAGATCGGCGCGTTGGTTCGGTTTTGGTACTCGGCAGTTCGAACCCCAAAAATCCGAAGACCGACGCAGAACAAGCTGCTGAAGAAATACCCGGCACGAATTCGGAAAATGCCTCTGCAAAGGTGATCAACAATATTTCCGAAGTCGTAATTGCTCCAATTGATTCGACGAAAATTTTTGCCGAGACCATAGCCGATCTGTTGACCAACGAATCGATCAACAAAGTATCTTGGCATGATCCGACCAAGTTCCCAGTGGAGCCGAACGATCCCGAATCTGTTCGAAAATGGGGTGAGTATCTTGCTCGTTTTGACTGCGTCGTCATCCTATCGGATGATAGATCTTACGATCTCGGATATATCCAACAAAACCAGCCCAATGTGATCGATGTCCGCAGCCAGCTAAAGCACATTGTCGACACAGCTTCCGATGAAAGACTTTCTACAGGTCAAGCGGTTGAAATTAGCCCCAACAAAGAACTCCCTGACGTTATCTACACAGGTGTTGTTCCCATTGTATACAAAGCTCAAAGAACACTGCTCAATAGCCTTATCGAGAGTACGGTTTGGGCCTTTGTTACGATTTTGCCTGTGATGGCAGTGATCATGATTCCTGCGACCACAGTCTTGGGCAATCTTCGCCCGCACGCCATTTACAAAATGGTTGGCTCTGGTTTCGTAGCGATGCTTCCCAACGTGTTCCCCATCGTCATCGTATTCGGTGCCATGGGCTTTATGGGATCCGAAGTTGATATCGGCTCAATGATGACAGCGAGCGTGGCGATGGGTATCGCCGTGGACGAGACCATTCACTTTATGAGTTGGTTCCGAGCAGGTGCTCGCCTTGGTCTCTCGCGAATCGATTCCATTATGTATGCCTATCGGCGAGTCGCACCGGCAATGACCCAAACTACCATTGTTGGTGGATTAGGTTTGAGCGTATTCGCTTTGAGTACTTTCACCCCAACTCAGCGATTCGGAACGCTGATGCTCACCATCTTAACCTCTGGTATTTTGGGCGAACTGATTTTCCTACCTGCACTACTGGCGAGTCCTTTGGGTAAGCTCTTTATGCCATTCCCAGAAGAGGGTGGTGAAACAAAGCAAACCCACGAAGAAGATATCGGCGGCTCCGATCCTGCTATTTACCCCATCGTCGATGCTGAAAATAAGAATAATTTATTGACCGCGATTGCGGACGATTCCTCGCTCCATGAAAAATTTGATTCCGCGCATGGTAGGCGGATGCATAATCATCTTAAACATGAATCGGGGATGATTCAGCGCATCGACAAAATTGATGCCAATGAATGAATCCAATGAATGATACTTGGGGCTGTTAGCCACGAAAGATTCCTAGTAGCTGGAGCGAACGCTTCAGCTACTTTGCTTTACAGCCCCGTGCATCAACTGAAGCAATGGAGCGTAATTGCTCAGCATCTATTTTCAGTGTGTCCTAGGAATCGCCCGCACTGCCTGCCATAATCGCAAACTTCGCAGTGTTGCTTATCCAGCAACCGCAGTCGGAGAATTGAATCCCAATTTGGAATTTTTGATTCGCCTGCGGACAGCACATGGCTCATGCCGGAAACACTCCACTTTACTCTCCCGATAGACGGTCGATGCAAGATCCCGAAATCAAAGCGGAAACTGTAGCTGCTCGTCGCAAGACAAGTGGTCTATGGCTGATTATTGTGGCTGCCTTGCTCTGGAGCACTAGTGGCTTCTTCGCTCGCGCTCCATGGTTTGATAATTGGCCTACGGAATATCGTGGACTTACCCTGGCATTTTATCGCGCACTTTTTGCTAGTCTTCTGCTGATACCTTTTGTTCGTCGAGTGAGCTATCGCTGGGAGATGATCCCAATGGTGATTTGCTTTGCGGTAATGAACTGGACTTATCTGACCGCCTTGGTCCAAGGCCCGCCGACCAATGCTATTTGGCTGCAGAATACAGCCCCGGTTTGGGTTCTTATTGTCGGAGTTCTCTACCTACAGGAACCGCTCCGCCGAAGCGATATTTGGATGGCAGCTGGGTGTTTGGGTGGTGTCGGAGTGATTCTCATATCCGAGTTGCTGCAAGCAGCACCTGTCATACCAACACTCCTTGGCTTAGTTTCCGGTATCCTCTATTCCGCTGTGGTGCTCTGTCTGATGCGAATGCGCGACGAAGACCCTGCGTTTTTAATCGCGCTCAATCATATTGTTACCTTCATTACATTAATTCCGATTGCCTGGCTTTCAGGTATCACCCCTACCGCTCCCCAATGGATTGCCCTGGCCGCGTTTGGAGCACTACAGATGGGGCTACCCTACTTATTATTTACCAAAGGAATCAAACACACTCCCGGACATGAAGCGACTTTGGTCGCCTTGCTCGAACCGGTCCTACTTCCGGTTTGGATTTTTGTCGCTTGGCGTAATAGCCCAGATTATGAGCCTCCTGGAATGTGGACCATCATCGGCGCTGGGCTCATCCTGGTAGGCCTACTAGCACGATCTCTACTCCGAGATAATCGCTTAATTCATGTGCGAAATCGCTCAAAGTAAGGTTCTGAACGCAATCTTTAGATAAGCTGTCACTAGCCTAAGTCACGTCATTTTAAATCGCTTACGAAGTGACAAAGGGTCGCAGTTGCGAGGTATTAAACCCGTTATGCATCCATCTATTCCCGTGTATATTATTAGGGTGCTAAGCGGATCCCGGGAACGAACAACGGGGAACGTAGTGAAGACACTTACTGGTTTTCGGTTCATGGAAAGCCACTCCAGAAGTGTAAACTAACTCTAACAATAACTTCCGCTTCCGATAGAACGAAATTGGTTGAGAGGATTACGGTGGAATACAGATTTCGAAATTGCGTTTGGTGCGTTGTATTGAGCTCTCTCTTAGTGGCTTCGATCGGCTGCGAACCACCAGCTCAGTCTGGACCGAAGTTCATTCCGAATAAAGTGTACGCCTACAAATTGGAACTCGAAAATGAACTTCCAATGGACAGTACGCTGCAAGATATCCAAGTTGTTCTGAATGAGCTATTTGGCACTCCTAGCGACCCGAGAGTACCGAAGCTGATTTCGGAGAGTGAAGATTTCAAAGAGATACTCGATCTAGCGCGACTCAAGAGAGCTTGCGGTGCAGATCCCGCCATCAAACCGGTTGATGCTGTTTATGTCAGGAATTGTATCAACTGTCATGCTTGGGAAGGTTCAGGACGTGGTCCAGGTAGCGGTGGGGTTGATCCGTACCCACGCGATTTTCGCGCCGGCGTTTTCAAATACAAATCTACAACTCGCTTAGCCAAACCTTTAAAGGCCGATTTGACCAAGACCGTGAAATATGGCCTCGCCGGTTCAGGCATGGGTGCCTACGACAAATTGTCGGAGGAACAACTAGCCGATGTGATCGATTTCGTAATCTATCTCTCAATACGTGGTGAACTAGAACGCAAACTTCTGGATTACGCGATGTCTGAGTTTGATCTAGAAGCTGGAGAGGATGGCAAGATTGATCGTTGGGTCACAGAAAACCATGGCCAGTTGGTGATCAATGCAGAGCAACAAGAAACCATCGATGAACTCCTCACCGAAATCGTTACCGCTTGGCAAGAATCTAGCGATAGCTTGATCGAATTTGAAAAGCCAACGGACATGCCTATTTTGGCAGCCACACCGGAATCTTGGGAAAAGGTCACCAGCGACGAAGCACTGTTAGCTTCTGTGACTAAGGGTAAGGAATTGTTTCTGGGTGCAACTGCGGCCTGCGCCAGCTGCCATGGCCCAGGTGGCTTGGGAGATGGACGTACCAATGATTATGACGATTGGACCAAGGAATGGACCGTCCGAATCAATGTGGACCCCACAGACAAAGATGCTTTAATTCCTTTTCTGCTACGAGGGGCTCTACCGCCTAAAAATATCAAGCCTAGGAATCTGCGCGAACTTGCTTTGCGAGGTGGACGCACGCCTGAAGATCTCTATCGCAGAGTACGTCATGGGATCGCTGGTGCACCGATGCCAGCCATTCAACCAGTTAGCTCACCTGATGAGCTTGGCTTGACGGAAAAGGACTTATGGCATGTGGTCAATTACGTTTTGGCAATGCCTGTTGAACCTAAGCCCTGGCCAGCCGCTCCTGTTCAGACAGAGGCAGCGCCAACCGAACCAGAGACGACAGCGTCGGCGGGCTTATAAGAAGTTGGATTGAGTCAGCCACTGCGACTTTGGTTAGACGCCCGCGGCTTAAAGCTTGACTCGAATTCAACACACAAGTTCAACACACAAGCCTCTCGAGAGAGTAGTCTCCAGAGGCTTGTGTTTTTATTGTCCTACGATGCTGTGAAGACCTTCCGAGGTTAACCACTTAGTTTTGCTTGAGCGAGCGAACGGTAGTACTCGATGGTTTGACTTAAACCTTCCTCAAGGC
>JAUMAI010000267.1:7096-11743 GCA_032116775.1 Pirellula sp.
TGAAATGTCGGCCAAGCTTTCGCGTACGTCCCCCACTCGCGGTGGCTGAAAATCAATCTTCGTATTTACCCCTAACATTTGGCTCAACAACTCAATCAAGCGGAGTAAGGTTGTCTGGCGACCATCTGCCATATTGATAATTCGGCCAGCTACTTCAGGCTTCTCGGCTGCAAGTAAATTTCCCTGAACAACATTACCTACGAATGTAAAATCACGCGACTGCAAGCCATCGCCATAGACCATGGGTGATTTGCCAGACAACAAACGTGTCACAAAAATCGGAATCACCGCGGAATAAGGACTATCAGGATCCTGACGAGGACCAAAGACATTGAAGTATCGCAAGCCTACGGTCTCAAGTCCGAAACTATGATAGAAAGCTTGCAGATAATATTCCCCTGCAAGTTTGGCAGCGGCATACGGTGATAATGGTTGAGGGAGATCGGTTTCGCGTTTGCTGCTCGTCGGTTGATCACCGTAGGCACTGCTACTAGCGGCGTAGACTAGGCGGCGAACCTTGGCATCGACCGCCGCTTTCAAAACCGTGACTGTCCCAGTCACACAGGCATGATTTGTTGCCAATGGGTTTTCTAAACTCATCGGTACCGATGCTAATGCTGCCTGGTGGTAAACAACTTCGACATCTTTCATCGCCGCACCGACAGCAGCAGCGTCTGTTATATCAGCCTGAATGAACTCGATGTCGCTCCGCACTGGTGCTAGATTATGTACTTTGCCCGTGCAGAGATTGTCTAAGACACGAACTTTCTCACCTCTGCGTACCAAAGCGGTGACGATGTGAGAACCGATAAAACCTGCGCCACCGGTAACTAAATAATAACCCATAGAATTTCCCTAGTCGGAGCTAAGTCGTTATGTTTAGACTCTACCACATCGTACGGAGAGTGAACTGATGACCTTGTTATATCTCGATGACTCTTTTGCAAATCACAAGACAGGCAGTCACCCTGAGTGCCCTGCACGCATTTTGCGGCTTAATGAACTGCTTCGGAGCGTCGGTTGGGCAGACCAAACGACCACACCTCAGTGGTCAGCAGCTACCCCCGAGATGTTAGCTAGAGTTCACACCCCAGCACACATTGCACAAATTCAACGCTGGGATCAGGAAGAGGCTGGACAAGTCGAAGCCGATACGCTCGTTTTTGCGGGCTCCTATCTTGCAGCCGCTCGCGGCGCCGGGGCTGCATGCGATGCTGTCTCTCGAGTTCTACGAGGTGAATCCTTAAGAGCTTTTTGCGCCATTCGCCCCCCAGGTCATCACGCCCTCGTCGATGCGCCGATGGGCTTTTGTTTGTTCAACAATGTGGCTGTCGCCGCGCGACATGCGCTTGCCGAAGGCGTCGAACGAATCCTCATCGTCGATTGGGATGTTCACCACGGAAACGGTACCCAAGATATGTTTTGGGATAATGCACAGGTTGGCTTCTATTCCTCCCATCGATTTCCATTCTATCCAGGCACGGGCAAGCGAGACGAAACGGGCACCGGCGCTGGACTAGGATATACCCGCAATCTACCCGTGCCAGGCAATATCTCAGCTGCTGAATTCATCGCTAGCTTTAAAGCTGATCTCGCTTCTTTTGCTGATCTCATCCGGCCACAGATCATTTTGCTATCGGCAGGTTTCGATGCGCACCCCGCCGATCCCGTCGGGGGCTTATGCTTGGAAGAGGAACATTTCGCAGAGTTGACTCATTTTATTTCGGACCTTGCTATCACACACTGCCATGGGAAGATCGTTAGCCTCCTCGAAGGTGGGTACCATCTCAACTACATGCCACTTTCCGCAAAAGCACATTTGGAAGCACTTCATAATTCTTCCCCTAATCTCGCTTGACTCCGCATCGGAACTTCAAGTAATCACCAACTTCATGGAAATTCCGCGCGGAATTTCTAAAGTTTCGTGAATGCTATCAAAGCGCAGGACGAGTGGTTGTGAACGTTTCTACCGCCAAGATGATTGCTTTGCTGCTTAGCGGCCTAGCCGTTTTATTTGGCGGTTGTCGTCGCCCTGCCTATCAAGACGTGTACGTTCAAAACATGTCTGCCGAGATTCGCGAGTTGGAAGATCTGGTTTATGAATACGACCATGAGTATCGCAAACTAGAACTAGAATATGAAATGCTGGAACGTGAAAACAAACTGCTCAAGCAAGGCCAAGATGAGCGTTCCAAACGTTCCTCAGCGAATTCAAGTTCCAAGAGCGGATCTGCTGCAAGCGGTGCTGACCTACTGCCACCTGTGGTCAATGAAGGTGAGGTAGGTGCGAGCGAAGACAAAGCGTGGCAAGATCGCGATCGGCCACCTACCAAATCGGAAAAAAGCGAGACTACGCCACCTCCAGCTGAGCGATCCCCAGAGAAAAGTCTGCTGGAAAGCAAGCAAGCGAAGCCGATGCCAGCGGCAGAAGAAGAACCAGCTAAACCATTATCGGAAGCGACTGTTGAGCCCTTGCAGTTACAGCCAGCCGAACCACCTAAGAAGACCACAGATCTACTTCCTCCTCCCTCCACACCTGCTCCGAAGCCCGATGTAGATACTTCGAAAAAAACAAAGAGCCTGGAGTCGTCGCTACTGGAACCACCAGCGATCGATTTAGGTACACCTGAAACAGCCGCCCCCTCGTTACCAGACTTGCCGCCAAGTCTTCCAGTACCAGACTTGAATAGTGCTCCAGGGGGAACAGAACCTCGCAAAATAGAAACACCTAAAACCAACAGTGCTCCATTGTTACCACCACCCACCCTTGGAGGTTTGGATGTCGAACTCGGCCGCATCACCAAAGGGACTCGCAGCAAGCGAAATAATAGTCAGCCAGTCTCAGGAATTAATACCTCAGGAAATAACTCTGCCTTACAGAACAACAATGTGACCACGGCCAGTTTCAGCGAAGCAAGTCCCGCTTCTCAATTGCCCTCGGAAGAACCTACTTCTGAACCTTTTGACCAGCGGATGACCGATATTGTGTTCGTACGCCCATTCTCGGTCTCCCTGAACTTGGATGGCAAACCAGGAGATGATGCGGTCCGACTCGTTTTACAGCCGTGCAATTCGGCAGGCGAGTTTCTATCTCAACCTGCCGAACTCTGGGTATCAGCCATCGATCCAACAGTCAATGATGACCGAGGACGATTAGGCGTTTGGAAGTTTTCGGCAGCCGATGTACAAGCCGCCATGCGTCACTCGGGAATCTCAAAAGGGATTCATCTCGATCTACCACTAGAAGGCAAGATGCCCAACGGCAAAAAAGTGATGGTATTCGTGCGCTACCAAACAGCAGACGGTCGACGGATTGAGAGCAGTCATGAATATATCCTGGCTGCCCCTGGCGATTTGGAATCGAAATGGTTACCGAGAGCCAGCAGTACTAACGCAGGACGATAACAGACCAAGTCATCATTGAATTAAACGCTTAAGAAAAAACATTTGAAGTTATTCTAGGCACAATCGTTGAGAATGAGATTTAAGCAAGGGAAACTGTAGTGAACCAAGCCGGTATTTGGAAAGGAACGACAATACCGGTGTGGTGCTTGTGCTGGTTGGCTTCAAGCATCTGCTGCACGATCGGCTGCTTCGGTTTAAATAAACAAGCTGCAGCACCTGGTATTATGCCAACGGTCATGGCTCCTCCACCAAATCCGATTTTGGTACCCGAGCAAGACCCAGCCTTCCTATGGAACCAGATTGTCGATACGGTCGATGATTATTTCCGCATAGAAAAAGAGCAACCAGTCCAGCGTTACGGAAGTGAATGGTTAGAAGGGCGTCTGCAAACCTATCCGGAAGTTGGTGCCACATGCTTGGAACCGTGGCGCAGCGATGCTGCTAATTCTTTCGAACGACTGCTTGGAACACTGCAAAGTATTCGGAGAACATGTGTCGTTCGCGCGGTCCCTGGTCAGGGTGGATATCAGCTGGAAGTGATTGTCACGAAACAATTAGAGGATGTCGACCGTTCCCAAGCTTCAGGTGAAGGTGCTGCAACGCTACGTCATGACGGGACCGTTGTGCGAACTGCCGACAGCTTGCGGGCCTTACCGATCACGTTGGGCTGGATCGACATGGGCCGAGATATCGCGCTGGAGCAAAAAATCTTGCGCGAAATCGCTGGGCGAGTTACCAATGTAACACCGCCCAGGAAAAGCGGAATTCTAGGCCACTAAATCATTAGGGCAACCGAACTAATTCGGTTAGTTCCTTCGCTTCAACTTCCTTCGACCTTTCGGTATCCCCCTCTTTCCAACAGATCCGATATTTGCCATTGCGTGGCAGGTAGCACGCGGCATGATCATTGGAGTCGAAACGTTCATCGCGTGTCTTGCCAGTGAAGAGCTGCTTATTATCTCCAATCTCTTCAATTCGAAAGTCGATTGTCTCTCGTTCCTGATTGGTCGGATTACGATAGACCACCATAAGCTCCATTTGCCCCTCTGGAATTGCCTGCTTGCCGGCATAGCGAGCCGAAACATTGACCGCGTAAACAAAGCGAATGCGGCGATCCCAAACCAAAGGAAAATGTATGGGTGTACGTTTGAAACTCGACGCATAGATAGCTCGCAGCGGATCGTCCATAATCGCCTGACTAGCCCGACCGGTAAACCAACCTTGATTCAAATCTTTACCCGT
>JAUMAI010000268.1:0-5293 GCA_032116775.1 Pirellula sp.
TTGGTCGTAGCTGATTAGGTCCGCGAGCGGATTTTGGGGCGCATTGGATATTCGCTGATGGACCGATTGATCGAATAGCTTGATGATCATGCCATCATCGATGATCGCATGCGGAATCCAGACGCTTTGTCCTTGAGCGGCTGTTAAGCATTTAGCTAAGGTCGTTTTACCGTTACCTGGAGAACCATACAGGAAGATTCCGCGCCCACTATTAATTGCCGGGCCAATGAAATCGAGCCAGGAATCTTCGTAGGTGATGTGCTTTAGGGCATCGACCAACTGCGGGCGACGAATGGGAGTAAAGGACTTACCTTGTGCTTCGACCGCGACAAGGTACTCAGCTAAAGGTACAGGTGCTGGGCCGGTATAGACAAAGCTCTTTTGCAACTGCTGCGCACGAGCTCGTCCGTTTTCCGTCAGGCTATAGTAGTAATCATTGAAGGCAGCTGGGCGTGCATGGACCACAATCTGCCGGGTTCGCAGAGTGCCTAACATTTGGTCGATAATGGCGAATGGAAGGCCGGTGCGTTCGGCAATCCGTCTCCCGGTTGCCGTACCTGAGGCTTGAAGTACCTGGCATAGCAGTGATTCAATAAGCGAATCGCTCAAGCCGGTCTCCTCGATCGACTGAGGTTCCGCTGGCCAGAATGCTTCGTCGAAAATACTGCTGGCCGACTCGGACTGAACGGCCATGGTTTCTTGTAATGCCATAAAACTCTCTTCCAAGGACAATCCGTAACGAATTTTCCTGCGCAATTTCACGGCACTATTTCCCGGCGCAGGGGCTCACAGCCTATTTACCCGTCTCGGAAATGTAGCTAACAAAATGGTGCGCTCAGGTAAAAACTGCGCATTAAATCTGCTCTTTCGCAGGTGTGCAGCGGCATATTCATACCGATACTGACAGCTGTAACGCTTATGATCGCTAGAGGAAAAATCGTTACAGATGATAAGTTGATCGCAATTGATATTTGCGCATCTTCTTAAAGGTCGAGTAACGACTTTTTGATAATGTTTTTCTAGGGCCGCTTTATGGAAGAAGCTTCCAAATTCTATGGTTCTACAAAGCAATTCACATTCAATACGTGAGCTTTAATGGTTTTCATGACCTTCAGTTCTACTGTCTCAAAATCCGGTGAAACATGTCCGCTGCTTCTTCCTTTGCCGAAATGTTGCCACAAGCTCATGACTCGATACCTGTGGGTAATGGTACAGGACGTAGACCTCAGACAGACCCGATTGTCTGGATATTGTGTGGTTCGCTGAGCGGTTCCGAAGGAAACAACAATTACTCTTTGACGCCTCCGACCGTTCATGTAGGGCGAAAGCCTGGTAGCGACTTGCTGCTATCGCATCCAACGGTGTCGGGAAAGCATGCTCGCTTTGATATCCGTAAAGACGAATTATGGTTGATCGATCTTGGAAGCACGAATGGAACGTTCGTCAACGGTAAGCGTTTGACCGGCGAAGTGCAGATCCAGGAAGAAGATGTTATTCAATTTGCCGAGGTTCCCTTTCGCGCTAAGAGGAATCGACGCAAGGCCCCAGACAATACTGTCGCTGGAAATATGAGCGACCAAGCGATGGCGCTGGTCCAATTCGATCGGTTTATGGAGCAACGGCTTGTTACACCTCACTACCAACCGATTATCAATTTGGACTCAGGCTCGCTTCTTGGCTACGAAGTGCTAGCACGCAGTCAAGTGATCGGTCTGGAAAGCTGCAATGCAATGTTTGACATTGCCAGCCGCTTGAATCTCGAGGTCGAGTTATCGCAAATGCTGCGTTGGGAAGGTATTCGAGAGTCTGCCGTGCTCCCTGGTTCACCACGCATTTTTGTTAATACACATCCCCTCGAATTACAACGTGAAGGTCTTCTTGAATCAATGGTCATGGCTCGACAGATGGCTACAACTGCCCAACTCGTACTGGAGATTCATGAGTCAGCAATAAGCGATCCAGGCCAAATGCAGGAGTTGAAGGAGAACCTGCGAGAGCTAAGTGTTGAGCTAGCCTTTGACGATTTTGGAGCAGGACAGACACGCTTGGCTGAACTGACAGAAGCTCGTCCTGATTATTTGAAATTCGATATGTCATTGATCCGAGGGATTGATCAAGCTAACGCCGAGCGTCAGAAGCTTGTCAGATCGTTGGTGCAAGTGACGTTAGATTTAGGTATCGTACCGCTAGCTGAGGGTGTGGAAACGGAAGGAGAGGGTGAGACCTGTCGGCAATTAGGTTTTGCTCTGGCCCAAGGATTCCACTACGGCCGCCCCGCACCAGTAAACACCTACTGCTGAGATAGTTAAGTGGTTCTGCCGCGGGTGCATTATGAGAAAGATAAACTCCTAGAGGACTTAGGCACTCTGACTTCCCAAACTCTCTGACTTCCCAGAGAGCTTGATATTGTCTGGCCTCTTGCTCTTCACAACTCGAGACTTCGTTTGTGGTCTAGGTTCGTGGTCTAGGTTCGTGGTCTAGGTTCGTGGTCTAGGTTCGTGGTCTAGGTTCTATGAGCAGAAGGATTACTTGTTGGCGTTGATTGAGTCGATGACGTACAGGGCTTTTGCAAAATAACCCTGTGAGTGTTAGTGCTACCATTGAAACAAAAAAGGGTTCGCTGCTTTGGGCAACGAACCCTTTCTCTTTTATTAATCGCTTCAAGAGCAATTTGCTATTCTAAGCCTAGGTATTATCAATGTTCAGCACTTCCTGCTGTTTCAATGGTGAGTGCCATGACAATCGGAGCGCTATCGTCCTCCCCTTTGACTAGCTCAATCTCGGTAACCACGGCAGATGATTTCACCTCGATAGGTATGTAACGCATCTGCTGGCCTCCCTCAAAGAGATAAGCAAATTCAGAGCCATCCACGTTTACTTTCCGAATGTAATCGGCAAAGTGAACACCATTTAGAAGCTTGTGTTCTTCGGTCTTGCCATCTTCAAACTTCAGTCTCACGATCATCGAGACACTTTTCTCACCGATCGCCGGATGACCCCATCCGCTTACTCCGCTGAGCAAATGCACTTTCTTGACGGACGCATTGCAAGGCACCGACACGGACGCAGGCATTTTCGGTGGAAGTGAACCAAGTGGCCCCTTCAGCAAGACGATATTTGGATTTCGGTCGACTTGCGGATCGATTAACAAAAACGGTACACCCTCAAAAGTTCGTGGTGACCAATCTTTGAATACCAATCGGTCTGGACCGGTCGGTGGACCATCGTGGAATAGACTCTTGGTGCTAACAGCAGTAGCAACTTTGCCTAGTGGCAACGGAACATACTTACCCTTCGTTGTTAAGAACTCGAGCAAGTTTGTCATGTCTGGTTGGGTCATCTGATTTTCGAAGCCTTCAGGCATGAGCGACTTAGTCGACCCGACTAGTTGATCAATATCCTCACGTAACAGAGTTTGTTTCTTACCTTGGCTATCGATCAAATCCAAGCTGGTGCGAGATTCACCTGCCAGCATACCGGTGAGAACTAAACCATCGGTAGTCTGTATGGTGTAGGTACGGAAGTTTCCTTCCACAGACCGGCTTGGGTCCAGGATGTGAGTTAGCAATTCAGCCTTCGGATGCACCGACATGCCGGTGAGATCTGGGCCAATTGCTTGTCCTTCACCGTTGTACTGATGGCATACGGCACAGTGCTTGGTAAATACCGCTTTGCCCGCAGGTGCATCACCTTTCTTTTGTGTGATAGGCAAGTACTGATCTAGGACTCGTTGACGATCAGGGTTTGGTAAGCCACCTCCCGATTTCATGATCATCTCTGCTGCCTTACGAATATCGGCGTTCGGATGAGCGAGTAGAGCTTGCTTTTGTTCCAGGCCAAGGTCATTCAACTGAATCTGACCAGCTTGAATCGCGTTGATCATATCCTAATTAAGTCTGCTCTTGCCATCAATAAGCGAACCGCTGCTTGTCGAGCTGCTGGAGTTAGCATAGCAAAGCGATTGACAATTTTGACTCCAACTTCCTTGGCGCGACTAGCAGCGAAGGCTTCGATAATGCCCTTAGCCAATTCCGGTGGAGCTTGAGGAGTGATTTGTTCCAGCAACGCATCGACTACGGAGCTGTCATTCGGTGAAATGGCAACCGCCTGATTCGCCGCTGCCATTCGGGCTTCAACATCTAACTTGCCATCGGCAACTCGCATTGCCAGTTCAGTTGCGATCTCTCTAGCTTTCTCCGCCAAGACATCGCTACCCATGCGTTGTGACAACTGCACTAGCTGGGCTTTGTTTTCCGAAGGAAGTTTTGCCAAGAGAGTTAGAAGTTGGTTAGAAACGGCTTCTGGAAGTTGCAGTTTATGATCAGCGGGCCAGCCAGTGGATAGGCCGGCGATCATCTCGCCAGCGACGACTGAATCAGCTTTTTGTAATGCTTCAATCAATCCCACCAGCGATTCATTGTCGATTCGGCCACGAGCGATATGTTCAGACACGATACGCACGGCGCTGCGGGTCCGGGCTGGTAATTCGGTCTTAGTCTTCTGCTCGACGACTGAAATGAGCTGGAGGAATGGAACGGCATGAGTAGCAGCAGCGGCTGTTACTGCATCGGCTAACCATCGATCGGCCATCGTGACTGGATCACGTCCCAAGGCGGCGATGGCTGTTCCAGCAGCGACGTTAGTGTCTTGATCTGAGATAGCTAAAACGGCTGCCAGACGGACCTGGGCATCGCTGTCGTTGAGCAAGCCGGATTCAAGTATCGCAGCTACCGAGCTCTTATCCTTTGGTAGAACCAGTAACGCATTGCGACGAACGCCTGAAGATGGATGCTTCAAGGTGCGAAGTACGGCTTCAAACGTTTTGGTCCCTGGCTTGATCAGATCGAGTCCCTGCAAGGTCCAAAGCGAATGAATAACACCGACGTTTAGGCCGATCGCGTCAACCTCTGTATTGCTTAAGTTTGCCACCAAAGCTGCTTCGACGTCAGTGTTGCCGCGCTCTACCAAGAGTCGCTGTGCATGCTTGCGCCAGAACATATTCGAGTGCTGCAACGCTTTGACCAAGCCCGCTGGGTCATCGACAGACAGCTTCGGAGCGGTTGTCGCTTCTTCTTTGGCGTCTGTATATACCAAACGATAGATACGACCATGTCGCTTATCTCGCAACTTGGTCTCATAAGCGTTTCCTTTACCGTTCTTAAAGCCGTTAGGTGTTGGGTTGTGTTGGACGATATAGTTGTACCAATCTAAGACCCAAACATTACCGTCCGGACCAACTTCGGCCATGATCGGAGCAGCCCATTCGTCGTCACTGGCAACCAAATTATTTGGA
>JAUMAI010000268.1:5303-6702 GCA_032116775.1 Pirellula sp.
CACCAGTACAAAGGTACCTACCAAATGTCCGGTGGGCCCGCAAACAAAAGCAGTTCGATTCCACCAACTTTGCGGATAGGTGCGCGCGGTATATAACGCATGACCTGCACCCGCAGTGTAACCACCGTGATGGTCTACCTGTCGAATATTTTCCGTAATGGGTTTAAATAAATGAGTATCGGCGATGCCTTGTAGCGTGTCAGGTGACCAACCTCGAACGCGTTCGTAGTAGCGGTTGGCAATCGGCATAAACTCGCTGGGGTTACGGTTGGCTGTCGAACCAAAGACTAGGCCTTCTTCACTGAAGCCAAGCCCCCAGGTATTGTTGTTGGTAGAGCGAATGAATTCGATCGCGCCAACTTGTGTGTTCTTGGTCGGATTATTAGCTCCGGTACGGAATCGCCAGAAACCCTGACGGAAACCGCCTTGTTTGCCAGCCGCAGTAACCGGTTCAGAGTAGTTGTAGCCTTGCATGCCCCAATACCAATTGTCGAGGCCGTACTGGAAATTACTGATACCACCATGGGTGTCGCCCATCGCCCAACCACTGATGACAACCTCACGCACATCGGCTTTATCATCGCCGTTGGTGTCCTTGAGATATAGAGTTTCGGTACCGTTCTGAACCAGAGCTCCACCCTGGCAAAAAGCAATAGCGGTTGGAATGCTGAGTTGGTCCGCAAAAACGGTAAACTTGTCGGCTACTCCATCACCATTGGTGTCTTCGCAGATGCGAATTCGATCGCGACCTTTGTTTCCGGGCTGTAGTTCGTTGGGATAATCCATGGTCTCACAAGTCCACAGGCGGCCACGATGATCCCACGTAATGAATATCGGTTTGCCACCAAGTTCGGGCTCTGCAGCAAAGAGCTTCAGTTCGAAACCTTGTGGAAACACAAAGTGTTTCAATGATTCTTGAGGCGAAAGCGGTTCCTGCATTTGGTTCAGTGGTTTACCTTGTTCACCCCACTTCTCGCCTGGGCGATAATTAGGAATCTCATTGCCAACATCAACAAACTTAAATGCTTCAATATCCTTCCGTTTGGCTGTCATCTCTGGAGCTCGGAACAGAGAGGGATTCGTGTAGGAAGGCATGTCGGACAAGTCCTGGCCGCAAGCCCAGCGAATACCACGCTCGACTAGAGCCTGAAAGCCAGGTTGACTCCAGGTTCTTTCATCATGTCCCCACGCGGTGTAGAAAACTCGGCCTTTGCCTTCTTGTCTGACCCAGGTCCAAGGTTCTTGCTGTTGTCCTTCGGCCTGCTCTCCTTGTTCGCGATATTCAAGAATCGTTCGGCCATCGCTGTTGTGTTTGTGATGGATATAGGTTTCATCCCAGCTGCGGAAGCCTTCGAAATTTTTCATGATCGGATGATCAGGCTCAGCGATCTTGGTAATA
>JAUMAI010000269.1:0-3678 GCA_032116775.1 Pirellula sp.
GCTAACGCGTATACCTCGGGTTGATCCGCCCGGGGGCCAAGCATTGGCGTTAACATTAGCATGCCGCCGACAAGGCTCTTGGCATGAATGGCACTTACCTGACAGTGAAGTTTGTCACCCTGCCTGGCACCACCCGCGGGAATCGTTGCTGTTACCATCACGAGCGCGACATTAGCGGCATCGTCCACATCATCAACCAAGAGATTTCCGCGAATATCTGCAGACACCTGCCCCCCGAGTTGCTGCATCATTCGCGCCAAAGAACGCGCTGTCGGCAGCATCTTCCCATCGCCTGTCCCTTTAAGACCGACAACAAGTCCAAGACCATGCAGGGTGTTTTCTTCCTGTCCTTTGACACGACATATGTCCGCAACACGATGCTGGCCAAACAAGTTTGCTGGTAGAATGGACAACACACTAGCCATCCAAACGATTGCAGAGAGCAAGATTTTGTGATTCATAGTCAGCACCTCGTCGGACTAAAATGGATTGAGTTCCGAGAGCCAACGCGTAAACCAACCACGCTTGTAACCGTCTCGTACCTGCCCCCGATCCTGCTTATCGATTTTCAAATCCAGCAGATCGCGACTCAACACAACGTTATCGGGGCCGATATCATCTGAACGACAGAATCCTGTGAGGGTCGTTTCAAAAGCATTATCATTGAGCGTGATCGATTTCTTCGCTTCCAGAAGTACTATGCCATTAGGCCGGATATCCACAACCTCAGCAGCGATATTGAAGGCGAGCGATTCTCGCGTTTCCAAGTCTGAATCGGTACGAAATATCTGATTGGTCTGGCCGTTAATGCGAGGATCACCAAACGTCTGTGGCGTCGGTTGAGCATCAGTCAGACCATTCAGCACGACCCAACTGCGAAGCAACGCATCGTATACGCCATTGCGACGGCTATTAGCCGAACCTTCTGCCGTACTTCGTGCGAGCTCATCGACTCGGATACTGACGATATCATGCTTCTTTAATGCTCGTGCAGGTGGGCTTGGCACGTAGGTCCATGATGAATCCTCTAAAGTCATTGGACTGTTTTGTTTGGGCAGTTGTGGACGATTAAAAAGGCTAGAGGTTTGAGCAAAAGCAGAATCGCCTATGAGCCATGTCATGGCTATCACAATCCATATCGCCTGCCGTTGCATATTTCACCTTCTAGAATTTCCGTATATTCCGTTATTTAACAACAAACATCCACTGTTTATCGTCGGGTTACATTCGCAGAAGCTGCGAGTATTTGTACCGTATTGGAATCAACAACTTGGGCCATCAACTTCTTTCGATTCGTGCTACCTACAGCTTCCACCTGCACCAAATCGCCAACTGCACCATCATTTAAAGCCTTGCCCTGCGTCATCACCGACACGGACCCGGCAACCACCTCAATCATCACCAACTGATTTCGTGTTATAACAATCGGAGGACCAACGTCAGATACTTTCAAGGGTTGTCCATTGGAGATAGCTCGTCGCAACTGTTTGCCAACGATTTCCGTAACGTCTGTAAAAAACTGCTCTTCATCATCAGACTTAAGTGCTGCTGGCAATGGCTCGATTCTCAAATCTTGGTCGGAAATGATATCTCCTTTACGCAGTTGCCCTGAGGCTACCACCACAGCGGCTGGTGGCGTTACCATGGCATCGATATCAACCTCGATCACTGCACCGCTTTTGTCTTGAAGTTGTAAGCGAAACTTCTGTGGTCCGACAAAGGGCTCGGTACCGCCGCTGATGGTTCGTATGCTGCGACGTTGAAAGAGCAAGTCGGTATATTCTTGAGGAAGTCGAAATTCAATCTTCGCGCCTTTAAGAGCGCTGTACCGAGTTGCTAGATACGCCTCGATGGCTGCATATACATTTCGTTGCGCTTGCAGCATCGATCGATCATCGCTGAAGGCTGGTACCGCCTCGGGTTTGCGAACCGCTGCAGCAGCCAGTTGCATATTGGCTGGATTTCTAAGAACGGTCTCTTCATTTCCTATCCAGCGAATCGTAGTTGGATCCGTACCTCGAAGCTGTAAGTGGTGGAGAATATCTTCCTTGCGCCATCGCAATTCAATACCTTCAGCTGGTGCCGGTAGCAGTGGTATGTCACTAAGTTTTTTTACCAATTCTGCCTCTCCTCGTATTTCAACGAGGTCGCCCAGACGCACCAAGTTTCCTTTGGCAACCGGTCGATCGAGGAACTTGAGCACAAGATCCGAGTTTGTCTGGGCAACGAGCGGCGAGACAAGGAAAAAGAAAAACGCTGTCGGCAGCAAAATATTTTGCAACAACGCGAAGGGTATCGCGTATGAACGCTGTTTCGGTTGTGGCAGGTTTTTCATAATGTTTCCAATGATTCCGACAGAACCTCTTTAACGTCTCAGCCTATCTATTCCCGAGGCTTACATTCGAACTAACGCAGCTCACTTGTTATTAGAAACGCCGCAGATTCGTAATTTGTTGCATGATCTGATCCCCCGCCTGAATCGCTTGCGAGTTGAGTTCAAAGCCACGCTGCGTTGTAATCAGATCGATCAGTTCCGTAACGGGTTCAACGTTGGATGCCTCCAGGGCCGATTGACGAATCACCCCAGCTCCGTCCGTTCCTGGATTGCTCAGCAGCGGAGCGCTGGACGCATCGGTCTGGGCGTATAAGTTCTCACCAAGCTTTAGCAAGCCATCAGGATTGACAAATTGTGCGAGCTGGAGCTGTCCGACCTGCTCCATCTGCTGATTACCTGGACGCCGCACGGAAACCTGTCCGTTCGGTCCGATCGAAATTGCAGTGACATCATTGGCGATTTGTACCGGCGGCTCAAGAAGCCTTCCAGTCAACGCGGAACCCAATACAAGATTTCCGTTGGCGTTGATATTAAGATTACCTGCCCGCGTGTATTGAATCTGCTGTGTCAATGGATCCATAACCTGCAGAAATCCACGCCCTTCGATAGCGATATCGAGCTCGCGTCCTGTCTGCTGAATCGTCCCTTGGCGGTGGTCCATCTGCACGCTGGTGACACGTGTTCCCAAACCAATATGGGTACCGACAGCCGTCGGCTCTTGGTTGTTGTCGAGCATACCGGGATATACTTCGTTTCGATACAAAAGATCTTCGAAGTTAGCTCGGTCTTTCTTGAATCCGGTGGTGCTTACGTTAGCTAAGTTGTTCGCGATAACATCCAGTTTTGTTTGCATAGCATCCATACCGGATGCTGCTGTGTATAACGCCTGAACGCTCATTGAAAAGACTCCTTCTTTTCTGGGCTTGAATGCCCCGTGTTATCTCAAGCTAACGCAAATATGTCTGAACTATTCTCGCAAGACTCGACCAATCAAGGTTCCCATCACAGAATCTTGATTTTGAATCATGCGCACGTTGGCCTCATAAGCTCTTGAAGCGTCAATAAGCTCCATCATCGCGGCCGTTGGCTGAATCGCAGATTGCTCAAGATGGCCATTCACTAGTTTTCGATTCTCTGGCAAGACGGGATCTACGGCTCCGAGGGGACGATAGAGATTGTCGCCCATCCGAGTCAGATCACCTATTTCCCTCGGCCTTGCTAACATCAGAACCTGCTTTTCTCCACCTTGCTCGATACCGCCATCGGGCGTGACACGATAAGGCTGAGTGGTATTGATCGTGATCGGATTTCCCCCATTGCCTAATACCAAATCACCGTTCTCA
>JAUMAI010000269.1:3688-12052 GCA_032116775.1 Pirellula sp.
AGTGTTCTCTTCTAAGATACTAGCATATTTAACGAGGGATTGTAACGCATCGCGCAAACTTGATGCATTTAGCTGCCCCTGATTATTGAACAAAAAGTTGCCCGCTCTCGTCAGCATTTGCTGCCCATCGCGGCTGACAACAAAGAATGACTCGGTGTCATTAATCGCAAAATCTGTTTCCGACCCCGTAGCGCGAATCGCTCCCTGGGAAAACTGAGTTATCGTTGGCTGGATAGCAACCCCGCCGCCGATATCGTCGATTCCGCCAGTCCCAGAAAGCACTTCCCCGTTCTCGACAGCAGCCGAATTTCTCGCTTTGAGAACCGACAAATGCGGCTTGAAACCTGGTGTACTAACGTTAGCTAGGTTATGACTCAGCACATCCAGCCGATGACTTTGGGCGTTAGCCCCAGCCGCGGATAAATACAGTCCGTATGGCATAAATGGTTCTCTGAGATCATCCGAAATACAAAAACCCCTAGTAGGGGCAATACCAAGATCCCCACCCCAGGTCCATACCAAAAACCGAGCCCAAGCCCCGTCATGTCGTACAAAACGGCCATTTTTTCCTACTTCGATGAAAAAAATTTAAACCAGACCTCCCAATCGATTATCCCAGGTGGGATGAACCGCAAGCGGCTCTCCTTGTCGAAGGTAGCAATCACTTCTACACTGGACTTAGACGCATTGCGGCTGGAGACACTCGAAATAAAGTTTTTTAATCGCCGACCTCGAGTTGATTCGTCAGATAAACAGGCTTGTATTCGGAGCATTTCGTTAGCATGGCCTCTCCCAACGAAGAAGAGATCTACCAAGAGCATGTTCTCGACCATTACGAAGATCCCTACCATCGAGGCCATTGTGATCATCCAACTCATAGCCACGAAGGGAATAATCCCTTGTGCGGTGATGTCATCTCGATCGAACTCCGCGTAGATGCCGATGGCAAGATCGATGAAGCCTGGTTTGAAGGTGAAGGCTGTTGTATTTCGCAAGCAGCGGCTTCCATGCTGATGGAGACCGTGGAAGGAAAATCTGTTGAAGAAGTTAAGAAACTGACCGCTGAAGATATGCTGAAGTTGTTCGGTCCCCGCCTGACACCCAATCGCCAGAAGTGCTGCTTGCTCTCCTGGCGAGTCCTACAATCAGCCTTTCATTCTCCCCTCAAAGACACAGATGCGGGCACCAGTTTTGGCGGACCGAATTTAGGTGAGGAGCAGTAATGACTGCGGTGACACCGTTCAAATTGGACGTCGCGCGAATCAAGAATGACTTCCCAATTCTTACCAAAGCCCCTCCCGGTCGAGAGCGACTGGTATTTCTTGATAGCGCAGCCTCAACACAGAAACCTCGCTCGGTAATTCAGGCGATGGTCGATTGTTTCGAAAACTACTACGCCAATGTGCATCGTGGTATTTATAGCTTCAGCGAAACCAGCACAGAACGCTACGAAGCCGCGCGATCCACCGTCGCTCAATTCCTAAATGCGGAAAATCCCCAATCGATTATCTTCACAGGGGGCTGCACCGCGGCTGTCAACACAATTGCGAGAAGCTGGGGGGATGCCAACATTCACCCCGGGGACTTAATGATCGCGACGGAAATGGAGCATCATGCCAATCTTGTCCCTTGGTTCCAACTAGCGCAACGCAAAAGCGCGAAAACCCAATTAGTTGGAGTCACACCAGACGGCTTGCTGGACCTAACAGCTTTGAGTGCTGCGTTAGAACAAAAGCCCAAACTGGTTGCAGTCACTGCGGTAAGCAATGTACTGGGAACGATTAACCCAATCGCTGAAATCGTGTCGATGTGCCACGCCGCTGGTGCAATCGTAGTAGTGGACGCAGCCCAAGCCGCACCGCACCAAAGCGTTGATGTTCAGCAATGGAATGCAGATTTTGTGGTGGTCAGTGGCCATAAAATTCTCGGTCCCAATGGAATTGGAATCTTGTATGGAAAACTGGAGCATTTAGAGGCTATGCCACCATTCATGGGTGGCGGTGGCATGATCTCTCGTGTTTGGAACGACGGTTTTTCCTGTGCCGACCTACCAGCCAAGTTTGAAGCGGGTACACCACCCATAACCGAAGCCATCGGTCTGGCAGCAGCAATCGACTATCTCCAAGAAATTGGCCTGGATAAAGTTTCACAACATGAACAATACCTTACCCAAATCGCACATCAACGCTTAAACCAGATCGAAGGACTCAAGATTTGGGGACCATCGCCGGAACACAAAGGGGGAATCGTCAGCTTTACCCTCGCGAAGGTTCATGCACACGACATCGCATATTTACTCGATCAAAAAGGGGTCGCGGTTCGGGCAGGCCACCATTGCACCATGCCCCTCCATAAGCGATTTGGAATCGCCGCCTCTACGCGAGCTTCCTTCTACATCTATAATGATGAAGATGATGTTGAGGCACTTGCCGAAGCCCTCGAGGGCTTACAAGCGAGATTTCAACGTAAGAAATAAGTTGGTTGATTTTGAATTACTAGAACCTCAGAAGAACATAAGGATTTTCAAAATGCGAATTATGCTCGTTGCTTTACTGGCGATTTCCTGTGGTTTAATTGGCTGCGGAAAGACCCAAATGACTGAAAGCACCAAGACGTCCGAAACCACTTCGGCTTCCACAGACAAGCCAGTCGCTGGCAAATTGGTTGTTTTTAAAGTCCCCAGCATGACCTGCCCACATGGTTGCTGGCCAACAGTGAAAGAAACTCTTGAAGGCCAACCAGGAGTTGCCGCTGTAGAATTGGCGCAGCAAGCGTCAGAAGACACCATTGATAAACCAGAAGTGACCGTTCGTTACGACGGTGAATTCAATGCTCCAGCCGCAATCGAAGCGCTGGCTAAATCAGGCTTCGATGGTGCTGAGGTCATGAACTAAAAGGCCCAGTAGGCCTGCTCGAAAGAGGTTCGCTTAATAGGACTTCAAGCGACAGACATTGTTCTGCAAACAAAAAAGGCTGAACTTTGATTATCAAAGTTCAGCCTTTTTATATTTGATATTGGCTGTTCGACTCAGCTGCCTTTATTAAGGTGCTTGGATCTTGCCGAGTTGCTCGCTAACGAGATCGACTGGGATTGGAATTCCCTTGAGTATCCCCTCAACGACGATACTTCCCCGGACTATTCCCTGAAAGCGACATACAACGATTCTTCCTCGACGCAACTTTGTCATTCCGCAGACGACGATTAAACGATCACCTGGAATAACTGGGTCGCGGAAACGGACATCTTCGAGTCCACCAAAGCCAACCATTTTGGCTCCAAGCAGATCGTACTTCATTGCGAAGTAACTGCACATCTGCGCTGCGGCTTCAAGCATCATTACCCCGGGCATCAAAGGCATATTAGGCATGTGCCCTCGAGCCCAGAATTCATTGGGGGTAATATCTTTGTAACCACCACAGACATGATTCTCTAAGTCTTCGTAGATAATCGCCGTCAGCTGTTCCATCTCGAAACGCTGAGGATTGTATTTACGAATTTCGTGGATATCTGCGATCACATGATTGCAATCCAGCAAGGCTGGGTCCACGATGTAATCTTTATCGGCCACGACTAGAGATTCCCGTTTCGACAAGTAAGGATACCGCGAGAGGTTAGTAAAAATCTAACCCAACGAAATGACCTGAAATGCTGAGTTAGGTCTTAATCTTCTTTCGCTTCGATTTACGATTCTTGCTGTTAGCTGGGCGGGCGCCGTGATTCGCCTTCTTAAGTTGACGATGTGGCTTTGCCATTGCGTTATCTCCTCAAACAAATTTTCCGTATGGATTCTGCGCAGTAAATTCTTCCGCAATCGACCTAGTGCAATAATCGTCGTTCAGTCGACAACTATTAGACAAGTTTTCTCAGCCTGGTAATATTTCCGGCTCGAGTTGGCCGCCACTTGCCCAAGACACTCTTAACGCTCGTCACACTCACCTCGCGAATTCGGCACGCGAGTCTCGATAACGATGAAACTTGGCAGATTTGCCAGAGCCCATTTCATCGACGGTATCGATGAGTGGCTCTCGCCAATCAGAATCATTTGCGGCCAGCAGCCCAGCAGCCTTGAAAACGGTCCCCTGATTTGCCACACACCTCAATTTCAGTTTAGTATTTCACCGAGGAGGTCTGCATTCAAACAAGATTTCCCGACCAAGATTACTTTTTCTGCCCAACCGTTAAGCCAAGTTCGCCACACCGGGTGAATCGAACTTCGATTACTTGAGAACTCAATAGAGTATCAGGTGATCGATTAGCTGCAAAGCCGTACTTTTCCAAACTCCCCCCTTCATCTAGGACTTTCAGGAAGAGGGGCTTGGTTGGTTGCCTGGTGACGCGTACTATCCTGCTACAGAAATCGCAGGGGTTCCAAGGATGTCTTATAAACTCAATCCAGCTCAGCACGAGGCAGTACACACACTGAGGGGCCCCCTTCTGGTCCTGGCAGGTGCGGGCACCGGTAAAACACGCGTGGTGACCGTTCGGATTGGAAAATTGATCCAAAACGGTATTCTGCCCGACCGCATTTTGGCAGTGACCTTTACCAACAAGGCTGCCCTGGAAATGCAGCATCGAATTGCTGCCGAATTAGGGCTGAATCGCAAGGGTAGCGGGAAACCGAGAAAAAAGCAGCCGAAACCTCAAATCGGAACCTTCCATTCTGCCTGCGTCCAAATACTCAAACGCCATTCAACTAAACTCGGCTACCCCTCGCAATTCACCATCTACGACCGTGGTGATCAGGAAAGTGTTGCCAGGCAAGTGTTGCGCGACCTTCGTGTTCCCAATGAAACGATGAAGCCTGGCGATCTGTTATCGCAATTGAGTAGCTGGAAGAACGCTGCCATTCGACCAGATCAAGCAATAGATGTCGCTCGAACGGATAAGGAGCATCTCGCCGCCGCGGCCTACCGTCGATACCAGCAGGCGCTCAAACTGTGCGGGGCGTTTGATTTTGACGATCTCTTATTAGCCACGGAACACTTGTTATCCGACTTCCCCGAGGTGCGCCGAATGGAAGCGGAAAAGTTCGACCATGTTTTGGTCGACGAATATCAAGACACCAACGGCTCGCAATACCGAATTATCAAACAACTTAGTAGCGGTCACAGAAACCTGTGTGTTGTGGGCGACGATGATCAATCGATTTATGGTTGGCGAGGTGCTGAAGTTCAACACATCCTTAATTTCAAGAAGGATTGGCCAGACGCCAAAGTGGTGCGACTGGAAGAAAACTATCGTTCAACTGGGGCTATCCTCACGATGGCCAATCGTTTGATCGTATTCAACAAACATCGCCACGACAAAACACTCATACCTGCTCGTGGCATCGGACAAGTACCGCGTATCTTGCAATTCAAAACCGAAGTCGAAGAAGCTCAGGGAGTGGCAGCTGAAATCGCAAAGCGACTCGAAGACCGACAATGGGAACCTAAAGACTTTGCGATTCTGTTTCGAACGAATGAACAACCGCGAGTCTTTGAAACCGAATTGCGCAAGGCGCGATTACCTTATGTTTTGATGGGCAGCCAGTCATTTTTTGATCGCAAAGAAGTCAGAGACATACTCTCCTACGTGCGCATGGTCGATACACCACGCGATGAAGTTTCTTTGCTGAGAATCATCAACGTTCCACCCCGAGGCCTGGGCGCTAAAAGCGTAGAAACACTGTTGGCTCAAGCGGTTCGCGAAGGGCAGAGTGTCTGGGAATCTATGGACAATGCTGAACTCGTCGAAAAACTGCCTGAAGCAGCCAAGCGAGGTATCCAGCTACTTAAGAACATCGGACAAAAGTTCGCTGATATGGCTACGAAAACCACCCTTGTAGATACGGTCCGCGAATTGATTAGCGCCGTTGGCTATGAGGCGGAAGTTCGTCGTCTCTACCCGGAAGCAGAAGAGCAACAAAACCGGTTGGCCGCCATTGAGGAAGTGATCAACGCAATTGCGGAATACGAGGCGGAAGCGGAAGAGCCTTCATTAGCGGGCTTTCTCAGCGAAGTTGCCTTGGCAGGCCGCGAATTCGCAGGTGGTGGCGAAAAAGAAAAAAGTCGAAATGCTATTTCATTGATGACGATGCACTCGGCCAAGGGATTGGAATTCCCCATCGTCTACATGGTCGGTATGGAGGAAGGCCTGTTACCGCACCGCCGAAGTATTGGTGACGTGGATGAACAAATTGATGAAGAACGCCGCCTCTGCTATGTCGGCATCACCCGTGCTCAGGAAGAACTTACCCTATCTGTCGCTTTACAGCGGATGAAATGGGGGAAGCTCCGTCCAACATTCCCGAGTCGTTTTCTGTATGAGGTTACCGGACAGGCGGACAATCCGAATTGCCTTAAGGCTATCAAAGGAGCGAAGGACGAAATCCGCCGGTCCTCTAAAAGTGGCAACAGATAGCTCATCGGTTTTCTGGTCAATACAAAAGCTCTTGACACGCAGCTTAATAGTTTGATACAGCCTCTGTTTCAGGTGCCAGGAGTGCGCAAGCAGTTGGTACCGAGACGTGTTGTCGAGGCGGTAAAAGTCTGTGGGCAGGAAACCTATACGATGAATCAACGGAAGCTCTCTCGTAGAACTTACCTTCGCTTATCCGTGGGTATCTTCGCGACTACTGGCTTGGCGGTCATCGTTGATCCGATGAAAAAAGCGATTGGACAAGTCGGTGGCTCGCGGAATCTTGCTGAAAACTCCCGCAACCGAGGCTTGGTCAATTTCGAAACACAGCTTACCAAGGGCTTACGTACGTTTCTGCCTCAGCAAGTGGCTTTTATCAAGTCGGTCGTGCAACTTGTTGGGCAGGGCAAGATTTCACGCGCGATGGTTAACACTGTCTATGTCTGGGCACGGCGCAGAAATCCCTCGGTGCCTTACCCATACTTTGAATTCGCTTTAAGAGCACTTGCCCGGAAACGGGGCGTGGTTATTCCGTAAGCTCAGTCACTTAACGTTGCACCACCTTTACGCCAGACCAATACCATCGCTCGTCTGCCAGTAACCTCCGCGTTGGTGGTCGCAGTGCACTCTTCGCCCAGCGGTTTTATCTTCGACCTGCCCATCTCTAAACACGACTCGTCCACCGACGATCGTCGCTACGGGCCAACCTTGCAACTCAACACCGTGCCATGGGCTCCATTTGCATTTGGTAAATTGTTCTTCGTTACGAATAGTGCGACGCTGATTCAAATCGACCAAAACCAAATCCGCATCGTAGCCAACTTCAATCCTACCCTTGCCGACTAAGCCCCAAATACGGGCAGGTGCATCACTCATCCAATGTGCAATTTCCAGCAAAGAGCAATTACCGTGATTGGCCTGATCTAACATCAGAGCCAAACTGTTTTCGACTGCCGGTAAACCACTAGGTGACTCTGGATAAGGCTTTTTCTTCTCCTCCAAAGTATGTGGAGCATGATCGGTGGCGATCACCTGCAAAATGTCTTTATGCAGAGCTGCCCAGATCTGAGCAGCATCCTCCTTGGTCTTCAAGGAAGGATTCATCTGCACGAGTGTACCTAGCCTTTCGTAATCATCGATCGAGAATAGAAAATGATGTAAGCAGGCTTCGCCTGTAATTAGATTATGATGATTCGCAATTAAGGGTAGTTCCTGAGCGGTGCTAACATGCAGCACATGAAAGCGATGGCGATGGCGAATTGCCAAATCCAAGGCTCGCTGGGTAGCTATGAAAGCTGCACGATGATCACGTATTCGAGAGTGATCAGCGACTCCGGTCGGTATGCCGATGCGTTCCGCATTGGCCCGAACCGTCGCTTCGTCTTCGCAATGAGCACAAATCGGAAGCGATGTCTCCGCAAAAATACGCTCTAAAGAGTCCTGAGAATCAACCAGCAGATCACCAGTGCTGGAACCGATAAAAATCTTTATCCCAGGTATATTGGTCGCTCGCTTCAAGGATTCAACGTTTTCGGCCGTGGCTCCAATATAGAATCCATAATTAACGACACTCTTAGTGGCCGCAATTTCGTACTTAGCTTCTACAAGCTCAGGCGTCGTGGCACTGGGCTTCGTGTTTGGCATCTCTAAAAAAGATGTAATTCCGCCGGCTGCACAAGCTGTTGACGCCGTCTGCAAATCTTCTTTGTGGGTTAGGCCTGGCTCACGAAAATGGACCTGATCATCAATTACTCCTGGCAGTAGATACTTTCCCGTTCCATCAATCACTTCTTTTGCCGAAACACTATCCGGCGAATCGACATCCACGATCTTCCCTTGCTCGCAGAGCACATTACCAACCACAATCTTGTCAGGAAATACCACAGAAACGTTGCGAATTAACAGGCTGGTCATTTAAAAACCCTGCAAAAACCGAAGTCTTTTTAAATTGAATGGAGGTCGAC
>JAUMAI010000269.1:12062-13392 GCA_032116775.1 Pirellula sp.
TCATGGGGTTTGCTCAGCAAATCGCCAAGTGGTGCAAATTAAGAAAGATGAGAATTACTATGGGTAACATTTTGAAGCTGGGACTTATTTTCCTGACTCACCTGCTTACGATCGGTTCGCTTACTGGCTATAGCTTCCAGAAGCAGGATTCTGCTTCGGCATTCCAGAAAGCCAATGAAGCCCTGGCGGCAGGCGACAATGCGAGTGCCATAAAGTGGCTGAACGAAGCAATTTCCAAAGAGCCCACCGACGCCGGATTGTTGCAATTACGAGCTGAAACTTATTTCCGTTCGGGTGATTATGAAAAATCGATTCCTGATTTCGATAAAGTCGTTGAACTCAAACCCGCCTTCAAAGCGGAGAACTGGCAGCGCGGGATCGCTTTATATTACGTAGGCAGATTCAAAGATGGAGCGGAGCAGTTCGAAGAACACCACCGCGTGAACCCTGATGATGTAGAAAATACCTTCTGGTATTTTCTCTGTCTGGCGAAACAGGAATCTATCGAAGCTGCTAGGAAGAAGATCATTCCCTCACGGGGAGATGCCCGAGCCCCTTTGATGGAAATCTATAAGCTGGTGCGTGGTGAACTATCTCCAGCCGACGTCGAAAAAGCCATCGAACAGTTTCCCGCCGATTCCTCCCGTCGCACCCAAGCTGAATTTTATGGCTATCTTTATCTCGGCCTGTGGTTCGATTTGGCGGGTGATAAGCCAAAGGCCATCGACTTTTTAAAGAAATCGCTGGCAGCCAATTCTCGTGGCTACATGGCAGATGTCGCCAAGATACATCTACAAACGCTACAACCCTCAAAACCGAAATAGTCCTTGGAAATCCGCTTATAGGAAAAGCTGAAAAGGGGATTCAGCTCTTTTATCCCATCGCCAGTCGTAAACGTGTTGTATGGTTGCGTGAATTATTAGGCGATTTGCAGGTTTGGGTAATTTTTTTGCTCTCAGCAAGATAATTATCCGGCCCAGGAATCGCCTTCCCACCCCACACGTCCAATGATTTGGTAATGGTATTCTGCAATGGCAATTAAGACGATTGGCGCAGCAACCCGAAGCCCAGAACAATCCAAAGCCGAAGAATTCGATAATATCAAACGCCGAATTCACTCCAAGCTAGTCGACAAACTAGATCTCAGTCGTGTCGGCGATCTGAAAGGTGATGTTCTCCGACGTGAAATCCGCGTGGTCGTTGAACATCTCTGCGACGCCGAAAATACGATGCTCAATCGTTTGGAGCGTGAGCGACTCATCGAAGAAGTCCTTGATGAGACGTTTGGACTTGGACCACTTGAGTTGATACTCAAGGATCATGCAATTAG
>JAUMAI010000270.1:0-4925 GCA_032116775.1 Pirellula sp.
TCTACCGCAGCCGATCGAGTCGGAAAAATTGCTCGCGACCGAGCGGGAGGTCCAGATGATGACCTCGCGGTATCGCAACTGGGAGTGCGTCTATTTCAACACCCATCACGCGGCCGAGGCAGAGGATTGGGGGCGGCGCTACCTGCGGGTGACCAAGAAACGGGATTCGATCCAAACCCGTCACAAGATCCTAAATCACACCGATTCGCAATTTCGCGGGGCGGTCGAGAGTTTTCTAAAGGCCCAGTTCCCTAACCCAAGCGTGGTGGAAAAATGACGTTACCAGTGAAGGTGATCATTCCTTGGCGGACCGAGCCGACCAGAAAAGCCGGGTTCGAGTGGCTAGTTCGCTATTACCTTCACCGTTTCGGTGACGGAGGCGTTCACATCCAAGTGGATGATGGCCGAGGCGCGTTCAATAAGTCGCGATTGATCAACGATGCGGTCAGGCTATTTCCCGGTCATGTTTGTGTGATCAGCGATGCCGACGCGTTCGTGTGTGACTGGACGCTGCGGGAGGCGATCCGGCTGGCCAGCACGGGGGCCAAGATGGTTCTGCCTCATAACTCGGTTTGCCGAATGACCCGCGAACAGTCGCGGCGGGTCCTGCGCTGGAACCCAGCTGATCCGGTCCCCGGGAAGCTTTATCGCAACCAGCGGACGCGGGCCTGCCCCGGTGGCCTATGGATCGTGCATGCCGATCTGTTCAATGCCCACCGCATGGACGAACGGTTCGAGGGCTGGGGCTGCGAGGATACCGAGTTCCTCAGACGTATCCCCTGGCGTCGGCTGCCGGGGCCGCTGTTTCACATCTGGCATGCCAAGGCGTCGAAGGAATCGCTGGGGCGGAATCGGCGGTTGCTGAGGGCGGCGACAGCGACGCGGATGCGTTAGGTGGTGTGGGAAGGACGGTCCGAGAGCACCGTCCCTATCAGATTATTTGGAAGCTTAGCAACAATATGGTGATCATTAGCGTCGACAATATGATGCCTGGAAACCAAACCAAGAGCAGCGACCAGATACCGAAGCCAAACAGTAACTTGAGGGGAAACGATACTGGTTTTCCATCAGCAAGGCGAGTTTGTACGACATCTTTCAATGACAAAAGACCGCCGAGCCCACCACCGATGATGGCGCATCCAGCGATCGCGACAGCTATGATTATCGGGTCGTCGGGCAAGGTGGTGTTGCCACGTCGTTTGGAACGGAGTACGAGCATCACAACAGCAAGCGGCGTAACAATTGCACCACCAACAATCTTCAGCCAAACAGATGCACCGCCAGAAAACAAGTCATTGAAAGTTGATCCGAGGGGGACGCTTGTGCCGATCATTGGTCGGAATCTAGTTGGTTGCTGGTCGCTCGACTTCGGAGGCTCCTCGCTCATTGGTGATGCGTCCTTCATTTAAGATCTACTGGCTTTTCCAAATATAAAAAAAGGATTTATCGTCACGCAGCGATGAACGATAAATCCTTGCTGAACCGAGCCGCGGAGACGCGGTCGAGTCGGACAGATTTTGTACTGCCACGACCGACGATTCTATCGCCCTGCAGGCTGGTGTACCAGCTTTATTCGAGACGAGCAGGTCTTTTTGAAGAGGTGAGACGCACGCTTTTGTCATCGCTCTCGAACGCTTTGCTCAATATCGATCGCCAGCTTAATACACTCGGGAATAACCAAGATCGAAATCGAAGCGAAGACGTAAAGCAGAATGAGAGAGCAGAAAAACACGGCTATCGGAACAACCGTGGTGTTAAGCAAATTAACGCGGCTGGAGTTGAGTCTTGTCAACTCACTTGGGCTCCATTGGCGCCAGGTTGTAGCAAAACTACTCAGCGCCTCCGGTGACACAGAATCTTCATTGAAACCCACTCGAATTGGGTTTGGGAAAGTCGGGAATTGATTCTCCATAAATGCTTCAAAATTTCTCGCTTCTACTGCTGAGAAGCTTTCGTCGTTATCGGCCGCTCGCAGCACCTTTTGAATTGTCGGCGACTGATGCGCCCGGATCGACTTCTCGATTTCGCTGTTTATATCGGAGCTGGCCTTCATCGCACCATAAATCAGGAAACTAGGGTATGCGAATGCGGCGATGAAACAGAAAATGGTGAGAATCCACCAAAGAAGTACCAAGATGTTTCTATAAGCAATCAATGCCGGATACCGCGAAGAGCTCACAGACTCGATTCGAATTGAGTCGTGCCACCAAGGTTTGGAATTCTTGGGATTGAGGTTGAGCCTGGGGATCGGTGGCCGAACTGCCGAGGGCGAGTTTGTCAAAAAGCTCGGCGGCAGTGCTTCGGCAAAATCATCGTCAGAGAAGCTGCTGCCCAACTCAAGTCCGTCGACAGGGTCAGACGCTTCAGCTGATATCGAAGGCGCCGAAGCTTCTATAAAAAATGAATCTTGTTTTTGTTCGGCATGCTTGGTCTCCTTCTGAGCCTCCAACTCGGCGAGCTTAAGTTTTTTTGCTTCCTCCTGTTTCTTGGCCACAGCCAATTCAGCACGAAGCCTATCTTCCCCTGGTATTTTTATTCCTACCCCACATTCAGGGCATCGATCACTCTTTCCGGCATCCGTAAGTGGCGATCGCATTCGCGTCTTGCACTTGGGGCAGTCAAATTTGACGACGGTTTTACCGAGTAAATTCTTCGTAAACGAAACAGCCATAAGTATTCCCTACTTTCGCTTGAAGAAACTTCCTGGATCAATTGCATCTCAATCCATCCGTTCCGATTGGATTTGCCATCACTCGATGACAACACCTGTAAGGCTTCCCGCCCTTAGGCATCCCTCGATGGTCGTCTACGCGATTGACACGTTTGGTCTGCGCAGATTCGCGCTAAATGCTTTTCCTGCCAAAAACCCAAACGGGGGGATAGAGAGAGGCTTCACGCGTAGCTGCGGGATATGGCCAACCGACTAGCTGGCTACTTCCGATGATTCGGTAGGGAACTCAACCCAGAAATCAATTTAATAACGAAGAAAGCATTAATTCGGCAGCGATCACTTAGGTGTAGCAAGACGCAACTCCTTGATCGCCTCACGTTCAATCTTATGGACCCACGCACGGCTTAAACCCATGATCAGGCCGATCTCTGTGAGCGTCTTTCGGGTCCGTCCCGCGATTCCAAAACGATAACGAATCACTTCATATTGCTGTTTGGTTAGTCGCTTCTTCAACTGGTCGCCAAGTGCCCGGATCAGTTCTACCTCAGCTGCCAGTCGCTGCTGGTACTGACTCAGACGCTTCTTCCTAATCTTGGCCGGCTTGATTTTGGGGTTGAGATGGACCTGGATCCGGCGCTCAATCCAACGCCGAACATAAAGTGTGAAGTGCTCAGGATCGTTCAGCTGATAGTGGTCAATCGCGAAGTGTAGAGCGTCGACTCCCACTTTTATCGCTTCTGGTATTTGATCTGCGGACGCCCCATACCTCGCTGCAATATGAGGCGGCAAATAGGAGTAAATAGCAACAAGCTTCTTTCTAGCTTTTGCGTCGCCGCCACGGGCCTTAGCAACCAATGCACTGGTGGCTGCCTTTGAAATCTTTTCCTGTTTTAGGATCCAAGGGCCCACAGATCTTCTACTAGCTGCCGGAGTTGGAGAATCAGCCACGATCAAACCATCAGTACAAAAAAGGCAGGCGTAGTCGGTGTGAAAATAGCTCGACGCCGATAATCGGAATCGAACGACGGACCCAGTATAAACAAGGGATCCGCCAACACAATTTCCCGGTCAGCCCCCACATCGGCCGCAGGCTTTACCTTCGTCTTTACTACAGAGCCGCCCACGTTTGGTGTTTTTAAAGCTTTCGCAGGTCGAATTGTGCCGGACATTCGAAGCCGTGTTTAGCCAGTATTCGCCAGTACCTGCGTCGTCTTCCTTTGGCGTCCGCTTCAGATTGCGATAATCCCAAGGAGCGATCGGATTCGGATCCGCCCAAAGACCTCGCTTCAGTTCCCGTGCTTGGCGTTCCAAAGCAGCAAGATGCTCGTCACTGCTGTATTTCTTATAGTGCCAAGCAAACCCGTCCTCAACCATCTTGGCGTTAACCTCGTTGCCGCCTTCGACCAGGACGCCCAGCGTGCGGTCGTAACGGTCTTCGCCAGTCTTCCGAACCGTCACCGTTTTCCCGAAAACAAGCGTTGATAAAGCCTGGCGAGCGCGGGTTCCAAACGGCTGGCCAGTTTCTGGGGCGTCGATCCCTTCAAGCCTCACGGTAATCGTCTGGGTGCCAACGAGAACCTTGGCGGTATCGCCATCGGTTACACCAACCACGCGCCCCGTAAACTCAGAAATCACCTTTGGCTGTGCAGCGGCAACCGTGCAAGCAACGGCAACCATACCCCCTAAAATCACCGAACGCATTTCGACTCATCCTTAAATCAGTGGCAGCTAGCTTTCGACTCAGCAACTATCTTAGCGAGCTATCCGCTAAACTCAGCCCTCCCCCAAGTGGGGATGCGAGAATTAGAAGGTCCAAGGTCGATTCCGCCAGAGATTGCCAGCCCCCACCATCGAATCCTGTGAGCCTTATCGCGATGAGCGACGCCTCAATCGACAAATTACCAACCGAAACTCTGGAGCAGCTCGAGTTGCAGTGTTCCGATGTCGTCTCCACGATCTGTCGCTCAGTATCCTGTAACTTCGATTTGGTTGATGCGATCCGCAGCCTGATGCGTGAGAAAGATACCGTGGCCGCGTTTGATTCACTTCGGGAATCAGATCCCGACCTCGCGAACCGACTCGTGATGGCTGCTTTGGGCGTCCTGATCAACACAGTCAATCTGACTAGCGTTCAAGACGAATTACAAAGACGGATCCGAGATTCGAATTGAGGTTAAGCGAGCTAATTGCGGCTAAGGCTTTTGTTTAAGCAACAGCTGACTTCGGCTTCCATCAATAACTTTGTGACGAAGTA
>JAUMAI010000271.1:0-7172 GCA_032116775.1 Pirellula sp.
GCCCGTACCTTGGAAGCCCTTCCCTTTACTGGAGAGAAAAGGATTGTCGACTTTCGTCGGTGCGAATGTTCCTAACTGTCTATTCCAACGCCGATGCTCGCCTGTAAGAAAGTAGCTAGCCTGTGCGTAGCTACCATGGGAATAATAAGATTCGGCGCCCTGATCAGCTTGGTAACCGATATACTCGGCTTGCAGATTCAGCGGTCCAATCGTGCGAGTTGTCTCCAAACCAAAAATCTGCGCAGAATCTACATTGCGGATATCAGCTACCAATATATTTGGGGTTTCAAAACGTGTGGCACGACTATTCTCTGCTTCAGCTAAAAAATTGAGAGGCTTCACCCCATAACGCACTCGATCATTCCTAGGATCACGATAGCTGTAGGAAGAACCAACGGCCCAATAATTGTCGCCATCGTTTTCATCTGAGAAATGGGGAAGCCAAGTACTGCGTCCCGTTACCGCCCGGCCGCCAGCGTCTTCAGCATCAGCCCCAAACGCATTCGTATTATCTCGAAAAGCTCCTAAGGCCCAAGTCAACCTTTCGGCATCATCATGATTGTAAAACATGATCCCCCAATTTCGCGACGGATCGAAGGCCGTGTTGTAGGCTCGCTCCATGAAAGTATAGAAGTTAGAGCTCGTCTGAGCCTCTAAACTAAACGGTTCGCGGAACTGTCCCATGCGAACGGTTCCCAAATAGGGACCATTCAGCAGATTACCGTAGGCATCGAATAAGTTAGGATGGCCTGCAGCCCCCATCTCGTAATCGAGTCGAACCTCTGTGTTCTCCATGAAAGAACCATCGAAGCCCAAGCGTGCCCGACGAGCAAAAACCCCATCTTCTATATCACCAACTTGCGAACGATTGAGTCCGCTCTGATGAAACCAGTTCGCATCCGTATGCAACCGACCGCGAGGTTTAATGATGGGTTTAGACTTATCTTGCTCTTTCGATAATTTCGCTTCCTCAGCTATCTTTTCGCCTTCAATATGCTCCTGGAGTTCCTTCTCAAGCTCCGCAATACGTTTGGCTAACGCATCCGCTTGTCCCTGCTGAATGTCTTGGGGATTTATACCTTGGGGAGCTATGTCCTGGGGAGCTATGTCCTGGGCAGCAGTAAAATACTCGCCGGAAGGATACTGCGGCTGGGCTACAGCTTGGTACGACTGGTATTGTTGCGAACCGGTCGGATAGGAGTTGCTTTGATAAGAGTAGTTCGGGTAGGAACCATTTGGATACGGTTCGTTTTGGTTATCAATGTTCTGGTTCGGAACGTTTGGGTACGCTGGGTTCCCCTGAGGAAAATCAATCGCAACAGGGGGATATTGCCCCTGTACGGCCCCAGGGTGCATAAGGGCTAACACTAATACCCATGGACAAAGTCGCAGGCAAGTACGACTAGGCGAGCGGAAAAGTAGGGCTTGATGCATAGTGAAACGCATGGGAAGAGTTCTCTTGTATTCTCGATCGGGCCCCATCCCGATTCGTGAAATTGTCCACAGACCGATCCCGTCGGCATTTGGCCGACTTTTTCTTATCGACCAACAAGACCCCCAAATCCAAAAAACCCACCCCAGGCAGCAAGGCTTTCCAGGATTCGCCAGTCACCACAATCCGGATAGCTCAGCCATTCCCTGTTACAACTTTGCGGGTTATCCCGAACAATCCCCCTATTCCGAAGCTTGTCGGTAGTTTGCCGATATTGCGCTTTGCGCCTGCAAATAGCGCTTACGATACAGGGCGGAGGGTCGGAGTTAGATCGCGGAAGAAATCGGTGTCCTGCAGGAAAATGTGAGCCAGGTGACCATGATGAGGTTCGGTTTAAGCCGCGGCAAAATCGCCTTAACGGTTCTATCTCTGATATTTTTCGCGATGGACTCTGTTTCTTACGGACAACTGCGCGAGGCTCGAACTCTTTTTCAATGGCGAGATGCTGCGCCTACTGAGGACCCAGATGACTCTCTAAACTCCGATCGCCCTAGTTTCACTCCCAACAGCACCACCTTAGGCAAGGGAGTGTTTCAGGTCGAAACAGGCTATCTTTACACCCGCGAAGCATCCCTCGGACAACCCTCAGTCGTATCTCATCAATTGCCCGAAACGCAATTGCGATGGGGTATGTTTGCTGATTGGCTTGAGTTCCGCGTCGGACAAACATTCCTCAGCCAGGAAGAACTTGGAACCTACGTCGACGGTGCCTCAGATACACAGTTTATGGTTTCTCTGGCACTTACCAGCCAACAGGGCATTCTTCCGGAAAGCGCTTTACTACCCACTATTTTTGTCCCCACAGGGAGTTCGTGGGCGACAGACGATGTCACGCGCGGCGGTGCTGCCCTGAGCTACAGTTGGGGATTTCTTGATACTTGGACCTTGGGTGCAAGCACTCAAATGTACTCGGAAATCGATGATGAAACGGCAGACGCCTTCCTAGCCACCTATCAATCATGCTACCTGAAAAAACAAATCGGTGAAAAAACAAACGTCTTTGGTGAATGGTATGCTTCATTTCCTCATAATGCCTCCACTGAAGTCGCTTCGCATTTCCTAGATGCTGGAGTATTGATTCTTTTAAGAGAAAATCTACAGTGGGACGCTCGGCTCGGTACAGGACTTTCCGAGGCGGAATCAAATTTCTTTGTTGGAACGGGACTCTCAATTCGGTTCCGATAATCGGTACCGCTAACCAAACTGTTTGACTGAGCCTCATCTATGTGGTTGATACGACTGTCGATTCGAAATCCACATTTAGTTGCATCCTTGATGCTGATGCTCTGCGTGGTCGGTTCATTGTGCCTGTTTCGAATCCCGGTCGACATACTTCCTGTTTTTAATGCACCTGCGGTCCAAGTACTTACCTACTTTCCTGGTATGCCCGCAGAGTCGATTGAGAAAACGATTACCAATCGTATTGAGCGTTGGGTTAATCAGGCTCCCGGCGCGAGAGAAGTTGAGTCAAAATCGGTACCTGGAGTAAGTATTGTCAAAGTATACTTTCGCGAAGATATCGATCCCAACGAAGCACTCACGTTGACAAATTCCTTAGCGCTGGGAGCGCTGCCGAACCTTCCACCCAATACACTGCCCCCCGTAGCGCTTCCTTTTGACGCGACCGGGACTCTTCCTGTTGGCATTCTCACCGTGGAGAATCTCAACATGGATGATGCCAAGCAAAAAGACATCGCCAGGATCGATGTTCGTAACATGCTTGGGGCCGTACCAGGCTGCATCGCTCCAGTCGTCGTCGGCGGAACAGATCGCAGTGTGATGATCTACCTCGATCAAGATAAGATGGAGGCTCGTGGGCTGGTTCCGATGGATGTGGTCAACACACTTCAACGCAGCAACTTCATGACCTCACCTGGCACAGCCTACTTCGGTGACCAGCAGTTATTGCTCGACAGCAATTCCATGGTCGAAAATGTTGAACAACTCGATGATTTGCCTCTTTCTTTTCAACCCGGCAAACAAATTAGACTACGAGATATCGGACAAGCTCAAGATTCAGCCTTGATCCAAACATCACGGGTTCGCATCGAAAACGAAAACGAAGTCTTTGTCCCAGTTTATCGTCAACGAGGTGCCAGCTCCCTGCGTGTTGTCGACGGCGTGCGCGATCATATTCCTAAAATGGAGGAAAAATTGCCGGCGGGGACAAAACTGAATTTAGTGATGGACCAAACAGAAACCGTCCGCAACGCCTTGGCCTCCTTACTTCATGAGGCCTTCATTGGGGTTGGCTTGGTAGCTGTCATGATCCTGCTGTTCCTGGGTGACTGGCGCATGACACTCATCGCCGTTCTATCGATCCCATTGTCGCTACTCGGAGCCGTAATCGGCCTGTATTCGACCGGCAACACGATCAATGCGATGACCCTAGCTGGCTTAGCACTCGCCATTGGCCCCTTGGTGGATGATGCGATCGTTGAATTGGAAAACAATCATCGCAACTTCCATCTCGGAAAGTCACGAATCCAAGCTGCATTGGATGGATGCAAAGAAGTATTGATACCTATTCTCGTCGCTTCCTGTACGACCGTTATCGTTCTTGTCCCCCTAGCATTGATGCCTGGCATAGCAGGCTTCTTATTTCGCCCGCTAACGATCTCCGTCGGCTTCGCCATGTTCACCTCATTTCTTCTCTCTCGTACTTTTGTCCCGATGGCTTGTGCTCGGTTTCTTCCCAATGATCCCCATGCTGTAAATAACGTCCAGCGAATCGTAGCTCCGGTACACACCCTTATCGATAAACTGATCGGCCTCTACGCCTTGCTACTCGACTGGAGCTTTCGGTTTCGCTGGACCCTCATCGTCGTCGCCGCAACACTATTGATCGCTTCGCTCAGTTTATTGGACCGTATCGGTCAAGAATTCTTCCCACAAGTCGACTCCGGCCAAATCTCACTGCGCATGCGAGCTCCTTCGTCCTATCGTCTCGATGCTACGGAGGAGAAAGTTAAACAAGTTGAAGCGTTCATTCGAGAAAATATTCCGGAACATGAACGGCAGATGATCGTCTCGGAAATCGGCTTAAATCCTGATTGGTCGGCGGCCTACACTCCCAATGCTGGACAACAGGACGCGCTCATCAGAATCCAACTCAACCACCATCGCACCAAAAGGTCGCAGGAGTATGCCGAGGAGCTCCGCCAGAAGTTTTCTGAAAGGACCGACTTCACTGAGCTACAATGCGACTGGGATACCGGTGGTATGATCTCTACAGCACTCAACAGTGGTGCTTCGGCACCACTGGATATACAGCTTTCTGGCGGCTCTTCCAGCGAATCACTGCAACTAGCACAACAGATTCGCAATACCATACGCTCTATCCCAGGCGCCGCAGATGTGCGTATTCAGCAACGCAATGATGCACCCTACCTTGTACTGCAAGTGGACCGCGAAAAAAGCGCACTGCTAGGACTGACAACTCAAGATGTCATCATGCAAGTCGTTGTTGCCCTAAATTCGAGCGTATCAGTTCAACGCAATTTCTGGATCGATTCGCAATCGGGAAACCAATACTTCGTAGGCGTGCAGTTCCCAGAGGATGCGGACCGACGTCTCGAAGATGTATTGAATATGCCTGTGTCGGGTGCCAACCAGCCACAAACCATCAATCTCGGATCGCTGATCACAACAGATCGTAAACAAGGGGCTGTGGAAATACATCATTCTGGTTTGCGCCGCGTGACCAATATCCTCGTCAACACCGCAGGGATCGATATTGGTAAACTCGCGTTGGAAGTTAAAAAACAGCTAGCACACATTTCTATTCCGGCAGGAATGAGGATCGAGTACCGCGGCGAGTTTGAACGAATGAATGAAGCTTTCTGGAACCTCTTGATCGGACTCGGTCTCTCCGCGGTTTTGGTTTATCTGCTACAAGTCTCTCTGTTTCGCTCCTGGTCCGGTCCTCTAGTGATTATGGTCACAGTGCCTCTGGGTTTTATCGGAGTACTCTGGATGCTGTATCTCACGGGCACGACGTTGAATGTTCAATCCCTGATGGGCGTCATCTTCCTAGTTGGCATCGCAGTGAATAATGGTGTCTTGTTGATAGATTTCGCGAATCGCCAACGATTACAAGGCTTATCGGCCAGTGAAGCAATTCGCTTGGCGGCTGTAACTCGATTCAAACCTATTCTGATGACTTTCTTGGCGACACTTTTAGCATTAAGTCCACTAGCGATCGGAACAGAGAAAGGAAACGAAGCGAACGTACCCTTGGCGCGTGCTGTCGTCGGAGGACTATGCACTTCCACCCTGCTTACTCTTTTCTTGGTACCTGTCCTTTACACCATAGTCATGCATCGCCAGCCGAAGGTAATCGACGATATCGAATCATGGGATCTTGATGCAGAATGATCGTACCGCCCTACCCTATTAATTCGTTTTGAACAGGCTGCACGCTGAATATGAACAAGAACTTGCGTGACGCGATACTCGCCACATCTACCTTGATCTTAGCGCTAATCGCCGCTTGGTGGCAGGGTTGGCTTCCGAATGTATTAGTCCATTCGCCGGAATCCACGCAGTCGAGTTCGGAGGAATCATTCCCGAACGTTTCGACCGCAGAAACCTCCCTGCGTCTCCCCACCGTCAACCCGCGTCGGGACCAAAAATTAGAAGTCACTGTCTCTCAACCTGCAGAGGTGGCCCCCTACTATCAAGTTCAACTCTTCGCGGAAACTGCAGGGACAGTCGTGATGATTGAAAAGGACGTCGGCGACGAAATCAATCGCGATGAGATCGTAGCGGAAATACGTCCTGCCGGTACAGAAAAGCCCATCGTTATAACTTCGCCTCTCGATGGTATCATCGTATCACGTTCCGTTGATCCAGGTACCTTTGTACCCAACGCAGGCCTTATCCCTGGAGCCGTGCCTTTAGTCACCATTGCAAAATTGGACATCGTGACAGTCTCAATGAACGTACCTGATATGTACGCCCCTTACGTCAAACAGGGAATGACTGCCCAGATCCGTAATCCCAACGCCGCCAAGGCTCCTTGGATCGAAACCAAACTGACCCGAGTTAGCCCCGTTGTGCGAACCGGCGATCGCACTCGACAGGTTCAAGTGGATCTCTTCAATGAGACTCGCGCTGACTTCGACGAAATGTTGGTTGAGGCGTCACCAAACGACTTCGAGGAATTTAAGTCTCGACAGTCTCCCGAGTTTCCAGTGAACCTATCCGGCGAGCAGCGAGCGGATCTCACTCCAGGCTTGATTCACGAAATGCGACTTGTCATTGACGAGCTAGGGACTTTGCCTCTCCTCCCTTCCAACTCGATCGTTCGTAAAAGTGGCAAGCCCTTTGTGTTTTTGATTGAAAACGGAAAGCTCGAGCAAGTCCCAGTTCTAGTTCAATTCGATGATGGCCAATACACCTATGCCCGCCCGATCCGCCGAGATGAGCAGGGACGCACAAGCGAGCAAGAGTGGATTGGAAATGAAGAAATTGTTTTACCAAACGCCTTGGATCTTCGAAGCGGTAAATCTGCCACCGGGGAGGTTCAAGATTGGTAGCCAGCTAGATTGTTCGAAGTCATCCTCACTGCAGTCTCGGCGCTGGAACTCTTTAAGAAGAGGGAGAGACCAATTCTCCGAGAGAGCTTCCTCTCTAAGTGCTCCCCTCGCCCACGGCGTTTTTGCGCAGCAAAAATCGA
>JAUMAI010000272.1:0-340 GCA_032116775.1 Pirellula sp.
CTAGCTGACCCTCCGATTACGGTTGGAGGTTATGAGTACATGCTGCCTTCACTTGGGCAAACGGTGAATTGGCCATCCATGGAGGTCGCTAACAATGGTCTGACAATAAGTTATTACCATACCTGGTTTGATGAGGATACTCAGCGTGTTTATACACGTGTAAAGTTAGAGAATGAGACTCCATACCCGATTCGCGGTCCTATTTTACTTGCTGAATATTTAAGAAAAGAAACACTTATGTTGTTATGTGCACTAAAAAAATGCTTAATATTAGACGTATTTGTGGGAACAATAATATCAATAAGAATGTCTTCCTTTTTTAAAAGAAACTCAATTATAG
>JAUMAI010000272.1:350-2236 GCA_032116775.1 Pirellula sp.
CATCGCAGCGCCCATGAGATCTGGGCCAAGTTGGACGAACGGTTTACGTAATGCACCCTATTGGGATATAGCAAGTAATCTTAAGGATCATGTCTTACCGGCTCTAGGATCACACTGGTTTGATATCGCATTTGAAGTTCCGAGTGATACGAGATTCGATTTGCAAACCTCGCTTCTAATACCTGAAAACAACTCGCCCAAAGTTGTGTCCCAAGATCCGGTGAGAACGCGGGTCGGTCATACCTTAAATCATCAGCTGACTGTTCTCGATGATGATAGAGACAAGCTTACTTTTCGGCTTATCAATCCGCCGAAAAACATGACAATCGATCAGGCGTCTGGAAGGATCACGTGGCCTATATCAGCTGATCTTCCGGCAGTTAATCATGTTTTGGTTGAAATCAACGATGAGCGCGGAGCGATTATCCAGCATGAGCTCATCGTTCATGTAATTGACCAGGGAGGCTCGCCGCCCGTAATTGTTACCTCACCCCTGGTTGATGCCTATGTTGGAAAGAAATACACGTATCAAGGAAAAGCGATCGATCTAGATGGCGACAAATTACAATACCTAACGACGGAATGTCCTCAGAAAATCGAGGTCACTACATCAAATGGAGGTTTAGGTCTGACCTGGATTCCAACGGCGGAAGACGTTGGAAAAAAGTTTACGGTGACGTGGATTGCTAAAGATAATCGCAATGGTGAGGCGGAACAGAGCTTTGATATCTTGGTACACGCCAATCCAGACAACGCTCCACCCGTTTTTACGACGACCCCACCCACCCATTACGCAATACCAAATATCAAATTGTCTGATACCGTAGGAGATGTTTATCCTCGTAGTATCGAATTGTTGTTGTCACGAGAGGAATATCAGACTCAGGAGGTGCAGCTAAACTGGCAAAAGGATCACAATCCGAGAAGTGCAGATATCATTTTCGTTGTCGACGAAAGTGCCTCAATGACCGAGCAAGCTTGGATAAGTTCGATTATTTCAGGTATCGATACAAAGCTTCAGGAACGCAACCTATTTGACAACCGCTTTTCTTTATATGGATTCGGTGCGGAATATCCATTTCCTAGGCAAGTTCTAACAGGTGGCGACGCGGAAATCCTCATTCATTCTCCAAACGGCGAACTGGTCTATTCCGGTTCGCTTTCCATGGCAAGAAAAATTCCTGCTATTTTTAGTGAGCACGGGGGCGAGTACAAGGTAACCTTACGAACAGATGCACTGACAGTTGACAATAAAGATTTTGGGGCCTGGAGTTTGCCATTTCTTATTCGTTCTGAGCAGGTTGCACAAACGCAACCGTACGGAATGCAACACTATTCATCTACGCTGAAGAATGGAATCGGTACGGTCGAATGGTTAGCGGTCGCTGGTCGTCCATTCCAAGTGCATGGTATTCATGGTGATGGTGTACAGGCTACATTAATAGATCCCGATGGTAAGCGAATACTCGTCGGATGGTCTATCTCATCTCTTCATGAACTCATAACACCTACCCGCAGCGGTAAGTATACATTACTGCTCAGCGGTCCTTCGACACAGCAATACCAGATTCGAATCCAGGATTTAGAAGGCGTCCTTCCTGGAATCGAATTTGGTTCCACGGTGAACGACAATCTCGCCTCGCCGAATGATGTAAAAGCCTACAGTTTTCAAGGAAAGAAGCAGACTGCGATAACCATCGATACTCTTAGAACGTATGACTCGGCAAGTGGGGAGTACAAACAAAGCGATTTGTTGATCGAACTTGTATCGCCTAGTGGTAATCGGATTTTGCCCACTTATCAGCAACACTCCAAGCTTCGTCATCAGTACAGCGGCATTCTAGCAACAGGTGACCATGGAATATTTCTATTGCCTGATGATGGGA
>JAUMAI010000272.1:2246-5490 GCA_032116775.1 Pirellula sp.
TATGTGCTAGTGGTTCGGGCAGAGAATTCAGCTACTAGTGTCGCGTTTCAGATTCGGGATCTTAGCTCTCCAGCGCAAAGAGTCTCTGTCAATGAATGGTATCGCTTGCCCCTCAGTCGCGATGGTTCGCAAAAGGTCGTAGATTTTTATGGTCTTGAAAATGGCGTTTATTACTTCGACTCAAGCGTTTCTGATACTCTTGGTATCGACATCTTAGATGCTGAAGGAAATTTGATTGCTAGTGGTGTGGGTGGTGATAAACGCAGTTGGACGCCAACTCGTTCGGGAAATTACAAGCTGATACTAAGTCGCCAAGCAAGTCCTTTTGCTGACTCGCATGATATCGATTGGCAGATTCGTTACGAGGGCCAAAACGGTAACAGTTCTTCACCGCCGATTTCTATTCAACTTGAGCAGAATGTCACTGGTGCCATTGAACGGATAGGTGAACGAGCTATTTATTCGCTAAACGGCACGAAGGACGGCTTGTGGCAGGTCGATGTACTCAATTCGACCAACGCAACGCTACGCATGCGACTTCGTAAGCCTTCGGGTGGCATTCTTTGGGATAGCTTGCTTACGAAAAATGGGGCAGCGACAGTTGTCGACGTCAAGGATGAGAGTGTCTTTGTTGAGCAGCAATTAACGCAATTACCAGAAGATGGAGCTTACATTCTCGAAATCGTTAGCCAAATACCAGGCAGTTTCACTTTCAAGGTGGCTGATGTATCGGAGAGATCGAAGATCTCTCCGATAAGCGGGCGATGGCTAGGAGAAATTCCAGATAGACGTGATTTGGCATCGTTTCGCTTTGACGTCAAACCTGGACAGCGAGTTTGGTTCGACGATATCGCCTGGGTTGATGCCAAGCAAGGAAGTCAACTTGCCTACAACTTTGCAACTAATGGTGCCTATGAGGATGGTTATGATGCCATTTCATTTGCATTGGAGAATACGAATTTTCGTCAATTGGTTAGTCGGCAATTGGTATTGGTCACAGATGAAGATCGTGACATTCTGGATGCCAACTTGCGATCTAGTGGAATATTGGCCCGACTGGAAGCGATGCAAGTTACTCTGCATGTTATTGGAAACGCAGTCCTAAAGGATTCGCAGAATGAATTACTGATTGGCTTAGCCTTTGATGGGAAAAGCACGATCGGAACAAGTGTCAGGCCAGCGGGCGATTTTGTACAAAGAGTTATTGATGGAGCAAAGGTTGAAGATCGTAGCGGTAGTACCAAAGAGGATTATGTCACTGTTGTAGAGAATCGTAGGGGTTTTTTCTGGGACATATTAACTTTAAGAACGCCTCTTCAGGACCCGAGAAAGTCATTTAGTGCAGCTTTTAGTCACAGCATTGTGAGTTCGATTGCTCGCGATACCGAGATTCGACTCATAAGCGATCGCCCTGAAATTGTAAAAGTGATTACTGAGCCAACTTGGAGTCGAAATGGAGTCTCCTATCAAGTCGGCATTACTGGTGATGGTGACGCCCATTCAATTGAGTTGCGATTCGAGACCGATGATGAGCAGAAGATATTGCTTGGAGCTATTCCTGTTAGCGTTGGAACTGCATATCGCTATGATTTTCAGGCACTAGATCCAGACCGAGATCCTGTAAAGTATAAGCTTTCCTTAGGTCCAAATGATACGAGGTTAAGCGGTTTCGGTACTTATCACTATGATGCGGGCAAGATAACCTGGAGTCCCAGCAGTCCGGGAGATTATAGTTTCTCCTTGGACGCATATGACTCCTGGGGTAATGAGGATAGGCAAGAATGGACTGTTTCGGTGACAAGTCTAAACGCCCAAAATACTCCACCTGGGTTAGAAACAATAGCAGATCGAACGGTAGAGGTTGATAATACTTTACAAATTCAAGTGCAAGCTGATGACGCAGAGGGAGATGATCTAACCTTTCAGTTGCAGGTAGACTCGGTAACAGGGCAGTTGCCTCCACTTGGTATGATGCTAGATCCTGATCGGGGAGTGTTGACTTGGCGCCCGAATAGATCGCAGAAGGGAGTGTTTCCAGTTCAGATTAGGGTTATTGATGGACATGGAGGACGCACCACCACGAGATTTGAAATTGTCGCTATAGATCCTAGCCCACTTTTAAATGATTCACCGAGTTTCGTTTCTCGACCGCCGACTATAGCAATTGCGGAGCAGCCATTCCGCCATCAAGTTAAACTTTTTGATCCTAATGGAGATCAAATTTCCCTCGAGTTACTGCTCGCTCCGGATGGGCTTATGCTTCATCAGGAAACAGGTGTTCTGATTTGGCAACCAACGGAAGATGCTGTAGGGAGTCACCAGGTTATTCTGCGAGCGAAAGATCAATGGGGAGGTACTAGGTTACAGGAATTCTCAATACAGGTAGTGCAAGACAACGATCCGCCTGTCTTGGGAATAAACTCGCTGTATCGTTCTGCGATTGGCAAAACATGGATTTTACCAATCACTGTCGATGATAAAAATGGCGATGTCCCCGAACTTCTTTGGATGGATTCAACGCAGAGCCACGGTGCTATTCTAGATAGTCTAAATCGAACGCTTACTTTCACGCCACAGAAAAAAGGACTCTACAATTTTGACTTGGTGGCCGATGACTTGCGAGGTGGATTGGATAACGCGTCAGTGACGCTGGAAGTCGTTGACAATGGTCTTAACCCTTCGTTTCGGTCCAGCTTTCCGACTCACCTCAAAAAAGGTGTTCTGTTCGAGCAACTAATCATTGTCGACGACCCTGACTTAGAGGAAGTGCTGTCCATCAGACTGGAGTCTGATACCTTTTTGAATCAGGCGACTATCCGACCGACAACGCCACCCCCCGGTTCCGCTCCAACCATTCGGGCATGGAGCTTTAGTTGGTTGCCAACCGTTAGCGGCAGGTATGAAGGTAAAATTTGTGTCGAGGATGGTCGAGGGAATACGGCAAGCCAATCGATAAGTCTCCAGGTCTTTGATCCCCTAGCGGAGAACCAAGCACCGGTAATCACAAAGACCATGGCTGCTCCTGCTGCTCGTAATATTCGTTATCAGGAGCAAATTGATGTGGTCGATCTGGAAGGCGACAAGCTTTCCTATTATCTGGATTCCCACTCGTTGGCCAGGGGTATGGAAATTGACCCAAACGGTGTCATTTCATGGCTACCGCAGGCGTCCGGAAATTTCGTGATCGTAGTTTTTGTGCGAGATTCAGTCGGAAATCTCTCTTCACGGGAATTCATTCTGCCAG
>JAUMAI010000273.1:0-9495 GCA_032116775.1 Pirellula sp.
GGGTCGATGTAGGTTCAAGTGTCCAGAGTTGAGAGGTCTTGCCGATACCTGACTTACCGACCAAGACACCCTTGACGCCACGACGTTCTGCTAATCGTTGGTCAGCACTAATAATTGGGAGGCTCATTTTTTCACCTCGGTCATTGACGAGTTAAGAAATACATCGGCAACAGTGCTCGTGCCGAGTGCCCCACGTTTACGGGCTTGGTCGTAAAGTTCACGCAGCCCAATTAAGGGACGGCGCATTTCAGTGACTTGTGCTTCTAGTCCGATGATGGCGAACGCAAGATCATCGATCGTGGATTCCTCAAGTGGCAAGACGGCTTCTTGAGTCCGATGACCTTCCAATGCGGGTACGCGAATGATTCCGGGAAGATCACGCATTCCCCATTCAGAGCGCTGGCGTAATTTTTCAATAGCTGCTTTTCTAAAGAACATGACTTACTCCTTGATAAGTGCCAGGCGATAAGAAGGTTTGCCCGTCTTGACCGTGCGAGCCGCTTCGAATGAAGACTTAAGGGTTTCGGGCCAGGCGTTGAACTTGGTTTCGCTGACCCGATAAGTGATTTCTACGTATTGCTTCGGATCGTCACCGCTGTCACCGATACGTTTTGTTATGTCGGCCAAGCGTGCTTGATCCCACTCGATTTTTTTGGGAAGGTCGGCTGTGATACGGACATCGCCGTCGTCGAAGTGGATAACGCCCGTGTCTTTTCCATCGGCGTGGCGTAGATTTCTGGCTTGGTCGCGCCACTTAAAATCGATGGCTTCGTCAAGGTGATCGTGCAGTTGCTTGGCTTCAGTAAGACGATCGGCGGCGGCATTTTTCAAATGGAAAAGCACCTCGGCAGGTTGTAGTGCCAACGTGCCAGCTGGAGTGGAAAGTACTTGCTCGGGGGTAGTAGGGGTATTGAGGTTCATGCTGCACCTCTGACCATTTCGCGCTCGGACGTGCTTTTGCGAAGGCTATCTGCCTCAAAAGCCTCGATGTCTTCGATCCGGTAGCGGACTTGACCTTGCAGTTTTAGAAAAATTGGGCCGATACCCTCGGAGCGCCAGCGCTCCAAGGTGCCCTCGCTCAGATCCCAACGTTCGGCAAGTTGCCGCTGGTTGAGATGGCGGACGGGTTCTGAGGGTTGCAATTGAATCTCCTTGAAGGTGAAAAAGGGCCTGTTTCGAGCGGCTGGGGAGCCGCGCTAACCAGAGCCTGCAGTTTTTCAAGGCAGGTTCGGCAACGCGTTCTGCAGATTCGACAGAAAGATTCTGCAAGTCGAAATCGTGCGAACAAAAAGCAAAAACCCCGGCTTCCTGCGGGCAGGAGCCGGGTTTTAGGAAGGAATTGGGGGCGTCTAATTGATCAGATTAAATCCTTGTCCTCAGGGTGAATGATCAACTCGTAGACCTTATCGCCGCGATCGTATCGAATGAAGGTCTTCCGAACCTTATTGATGCGGCCGAATTGTTTGGCGGGTTGAAAAGGGAATGCCGACGAACCGCAACGCTCCCCAATCTGATTACCTTCCAGACGGTGGGCGTGGGCATCCATCAATGCCAGTAGGATCTTCTGCTGCATCCCCTCCAGTTCGTACTTAACGCCACCTACATAGGCCCACGCCTTGTCACGGACATGGCGCAGAGATGTGACCGGCGCCTCTACTTCTTCGGGCTGGGCAACCGTGACCTCGACCCTGTCATCGAAAAAGAGGAACACGTTCTGGGACATTCGTGCAATGGCAGCCAGATTCTTTACGTCATACCCTGATAGCGGAGAACCATCCGGCAGGGGTATCTCCGAGCTGGTGATGATCTTGGCTGACAGAGCCGCATTGTCTAACCGGATCTGATCTAACAGATGTCGCGCGACAGTGTGGTCATTCAGATGTCGCGCAAAATACCAAGTCTGCGCTTTCCCACGTTTACGTTCCTCAATGCCCAGCCGCCAGGAAGTATCGTAGTCGATAGTCTTGCGATTAGATGGCGGCAATTTCAAGCTACTGACTAAGCGATCGACGAGTCTGGTCAGGCTGACAGTGTAGGTGTGGAGCAGTGTACGTCCGGCCTCGACTTCGCCACATTCATCGCAATACAGCAGAATACGATCAACCCCCACTGGTCGAACGAGACGGGCCAACTGAATCCCACAGTCTGGGCAGGTTACATAAGATAACGTTGGCCCGAGCGTGAGTAATCGTTCACGAACAAGTTCGTGACCACCTTCTCCAAATGTCCCACTCAGCAAATCTGTCCCATTGATCACCGGTTTCGGTTGCTCCAGAAGGTGACACAGCACGCCAGTTGCACTAATCAGCTTACCGCTCAAATGATGGCCTCTTCAGTCTTGAAACTTACTGTCAGACAGTAACTTGTAGATTGGTTTTGGTTTCAAATGGCAACCTCTTCAGATTCGATCACGTTAAGTGAACGCAGGATCGCATCGGCAATAGGCTGATTTTTCTCCGAAAGATTTTTGATCGTGGACGAGCCGGTAGCGTATACGTCGAAACTAAAGCGTTTGGGCTTATGACCATTCACCGGTGCCAAGTAGACGATCATTGACGCTCCATCAAGGTTGTATTCGGTCTCAAATGAATGTCGCACAGTCAGCGTCTTGCGAGCCATCTCAATGGCATCGTCCTGATCTTGCTCTGGCGAAGCTTCGATACGGATAGAAATTCCGGTGCTTTCGCGAGGACGGAATTGGGCGCGACGCAGTCGAATTTTCTCCACTCCGTAGGTGGACAGATCGTCGAAGGTTTCAAGACCTTCGCGAAGCTCATTGAGCTTGAATCGGGTCTTTTCAATTTCCTCTGGCTTGATCTCACGACCAATCACGTGTTTACCGAACAGTTGCAGCACAGCCTGGTGGTTCTTTGAACCGCCCTTGACTACACTTTCGATCACGCCGGTTTTTGGCTGATACACGACGGCTGTTTCCAGCGCGATTCGCGTCCTGACTCGATCGAATTTGTTCTCCGAAAAATGCGCTAGTGCCGTGACTGGCCCCTCGACATAGATAGTCAACTGAATACTACCGTCCGACGCATGGATACTCTGCTCGATGTGTGTACTCTTGCCGCCGCCAGATTTTTCAAAAAGTTTGGCGACTTCATGACTGAACGCTTCTAGCTTTTCTCGCTCTTTGGTTAGGTCTAAGCCGGCCTCAATGCGGTGTTTTTTCCAATACTTTCCGTTGGCCTTTGCTTGGAAAGCAAGGTGTAACTCGACGTCACGAAACAGTTGATCTCGGGCGTGGAAGACCCAGAGTGCCTGCTCCCTTGGATCTCGGTTGGCGAAAGCCTCTAAGGCTTCGGGGTCGGCCGCGCAGGCGACATGAAATTCATTACTGGCAAGCTCATTGGACAGGAGGTGAACTCGTCGTAGGTCGTCATGCCAAAGATGGAGATCGTTGCCGATAGCCGAGACTTCTTCGACCGACAAATCGCCTTGACTTAATGACGCCTGCAGATTTTCAATAGCTGCATTGATCTTGGTTGGCAATGTGTCGGGATCGCTGTCCCAATCGATGTTCAAACGCGGGGAAATCGGATGTGCGTCAGTGAATTCGCGCAGCGTTGATGTCGAGACCTGGCGCAGAAAATGAGTAGGCGAGAATATTTTCAAATCTTGTTGTCCTCATGAGTATTTACGCACGAGGCCAACCATGACACCAAAGATTTCAAGCTTGCCCTTGGGTCGAATTACTGGGTAGTTCGTATTGGCAGGCTGTAGGTGATATCCCTCGCGGTCTCGAGCGAGCGTTTTTAAAGTAAATTCGTCATCAACGATTGCGACCACAATGTCGCCTGGCGAAGCGTCACTCGTACGCTCCACAACGGCTAAATCACCGTTATGTATGCCAGCTTCTATCATGCTGTCGCCCTTCACCCGGATGAGCACAGTCTTTGCCGGTTGCTCAATCAAAAACCTATCAATCGTGATGGGTTCATGCAAATCGCTGTCGGCGGCGGCTGGCATTCCCGCTGGTATTGGCTGATTGGCGATAGCGCGCTCAAAGAATCGGTCGCTCGGCGCCCAATCCCCGTCGGACGTGCGTTCTAAAAATCCCGATTCCTCGAGTCTTTCTAATGCCTTTTTGACAGCAGATTTGGATGCATAGCCAAGCAGGCTCATCAGCCGTGCATAGGATGGTAATACCCGGTGCTCGGCGTAATAGCCCTGAAGCGTGGCGAGGTGGTCTTGGTCGTTGATGGCTTTTTTCACGACCTTATTTTAGAGAACGTTCGTTCTCCGCGCAACCAATCGCAAGAATTAATAAATTAATACTATTTGACTCAAGTTTCCCTACCTATCCAAAGCACTCCAAAACCTCCTCATGGGCATTAAACAGTCGCTCGCTCAGAATTTTGATGATCTCGTTGACCATCAAATCTTGGCTACCAATGCTTGAAATAAACCGTCGATCACCAGAGTCCATGACCGTGGAAGAACGCATGGATGAGGTAACCGCCCTGCTGACGAGGGGCGTTTTACGGGTGTGGGAACAATCTGTTTCGAAGTCTGCAAATAGGGCTTCAAAGAGGCATTTAGGACTTGGCTATTCCGATGACCAGAGCGTTCATACGAACCCGTCAAACACAGTCACGGAAGCCAAATGACCACTTTTTCAACATCCTATAAAACACCGCAAGGGATCATCACCAAAATCGCGGCACTTCCCGATATGCCGATGGATGACATCAAGGCTCTATGGAAGAGTCTGTTCGGTACTGATAACCCAACCCACAACCGGCAGTTCCTTGAGCGTCGAATTGCCTACCGGTTGCAAGAAATCGAGTTTCGCAAAGTAGATCGAGCGCTGATGGATCGTAATAAGCGCCGCATCCAACAAATCATCGAATCCGGAAAAAACAAAAAAAGTGACCGTGACTTGCAGCTTGCAGCAGGCACGATTCTTACCCGCGAATACCAAGGTAAAGAATTTCGGGTCATGGTGTCGGTTGATGGGCAATATGAATATGAAGGGCGCCCATACCGTAGCCTCTCGCGGATTGCCAAGGAGATCACTGGGACTGCCTGGTCGGGGCCGGTATTTTTCGGCCTGAAGATCAAATCAACGGTCAAGACAGCATCAAAAAATGGAGGGCGTAGATGAGCGAGCCTCTCAAGCGACGCCAACGGTGCGCTGTCTACTGTCGAGTGTCTAGCGATGAGCGATTAGATCAAACATTCAATTCAATCGACGCCCAAAAAGAAGCAGGACATGCATATATCGCTAGCCAACGCAGCGAAGGCTGGATTCCTATTGCCGATGATTACGATGATGGGGGATTTTCCGGTGGCAATATGGAGAGGCCCGCATTAAAGAGGTTGATGGCTGATATTGAAGACGGACGCATCGATATTGTCGTGGTCTACAAGATCGACCGGATGACCCGAAGCTTGGCTGACTTCTCAAAAATGGTGGAAGTATTTGAGCGGATCGGCGTTTCATTTGTGTCGGTAACTCAGCAATTCAACACCACAACATCCATGGGTCGGCTGATGCTGAATGTCTTGCTGTCCTTCGCACAGTTTGAGCGCGAAGTCACCGGTGAGCGTATTCGCGACAAGATCGCGGCATCAAAGCGAAAAGGGATGTGGATGGGGGGTATCCCGCCAATTGGCTATGACGTGAAGGATCGTCGATTGATTCCGAACGAGCGCGAAGCGAAATTAGTCCAGCACATCTTCAAGCGATTCGTCGAACTTGGCTCTACCACCAAACTCGTGAAAGAATTGCGCTTGGATGGCGTTACCTCCAAAGCCTGGACCACCCAAGATGGAAATATCCGTGCGGGTAAGCTGATCGATAAAAGTTTGATCTACAAACTCTTGGGAAATCGTACTTACCTGGGCGAGTTGCGGCACAGGGATGAATGGTTCAAAGCCGAGCACCAACCGTTAATTGAACTCAGCACTTGGAATGCTGTTCAATCGGTTATGAAGATCAGCCCACGTACGAGAGCCAATCACACACGCGCCAAAGTCCCGTTTTTATTAAAGGGAATTGTCGAAGGGGCTGACGGCCGTGCATTGACAGCGGCTTGGACCAAGAAGGGAACAGGCAAGCTGTACCGTTATTACATCCACGCCCGAGAAAACAAAGAGCATGCCGGAGCCTCAGGGGTGCCGCGATTCCCGGCGATTGAGTTGGAAGCGAATGTGGTGGCTGAGATGCGGCGAATATTACGTGCGCCGGATCTCAAGACGAAAGTAGCTCAATGCATAACTGCTACAGACTCGCAGACCGATGAGGCCAAGGTATGCATTGCAATGCTTCAAATTGACAAAATCTGGGACCAGCTTTTCCCGGTCGAGCAAGAGCGAATTGTCCGCTTGTTGATCAAGAAAGTCATAGTCACACCCCACACATTTGAAGTGCAATTTCGTCCGAATGGGATTGAGCGATTAGCCGCTGAAACTGCGCTCCCAGAGGCTACGGTAGTTTCCAAAGAGGTGGCGGCGTGAATGAGACCAAAATAAAAGCTATTGGTGAAGCAGATGTGGCAGTTGTCAGCGATGGAAGTCTGCATGTCACCGTGCCAATCAGGATCACACGCCGAGGTCGAAGTAAAGCTGTGATGCTACCGGATGGTAAAGCTTTCCAACCTCGTGCATGGGATGCAGCGCCAACACAGATGCAATTAGCTTTAGCGCGAGGATATCGGTGGCTGGGGTTACTTGAGTCGGGTAGGGCTCGGAATATGGCTGAGGTCGCCAAATTGGAAGGGATGGATCCGGCTTATGTCAGTCGGATGGTGAATTTGACTACCCTGGCCCCGGATATTGTCGCGGCTATTTTCGACGAAACACTTCCAGATCATGTGACCTTGTTTGATCTGGCATCTGGCACGCCGCTACTGTGGGATCAGCAGCGTGCGTTACTCTGTTTGTGATCTCCTAGCATTCGGATTGAAGTGGCTGACAGGATTCGACCCAAAGCGGACATTTATTGATAACAGGGCGAAAGGTAGTTCCAGATTCATAGCAATTTAGCTAAATCAGGTGACTTTGTGTTGCTTCGGATAAGCTTATGCTCAAATAGACCTAATTAATGCAAAGCCCGGTAGGAGCGAGAAATGGCAATTTCCCAGACTTATCTTCGCAATGCAGCTCAGCAATCCACCTTCCTCTGAACGCAGTCATGTCATCAACTCTGTATCAATGCCTGGTATTTGGTGTGCCGACGGCTGAGCAGGTGTCAGCTCTCACACGAACCATTTCGAAAGCAATGGCCGACTTCGGGCTCAAGCCTGATGAGCATTTTTCGATATCTGAAGGCTACGGCCGCGGGTTCGTAGAAACAACGCCTACGGTAGCAGTGTTCTTTGGAGGCGTTGGAGCGGATTTGCCGGAGCACCAGAATCTCATGCGCCTGAGCATTCCGATTGTTCCGTTGGTAAGTGACCTGACAAAGATCAGCGAGGAACTTCCGGTTTGTCTTAGACCGCTGAATGCGTTGGCGCTGGAGCGAGACGATGTCGACCTTGTTCGCCCCAGCGGTCAAGCACTGCAGTGCTTGGGCCTGCTCCCCACGCAAAGAAGGGTGTTTGTTAGCTACCGACGCACGGAGTCACGTGATGTGGCGGTACAGCTTTTTGAAGCTCTCTCCGCACGACAGTTCGACGTGTTCCTTGACACACACTCAGTGGGTGCTGCGACTGATTTCCAGAGCATGCTTTGGCATCGCCTTTGCGACTGCGACGTCGTCGTAATGCTTGACACGCCCGGCTTTTTCGATAGTCGTTGGGCCAAGATAGAATGGGGTCGTGCCATCGACAAGAACATATCAATTCTCCAGTTGCTCTGGCCTGGTCACACACCTTCGCGATACAGTGCGTTGGCCACTCCGCGCGCTCTATTAGTCGAAGATTTTGCGGATAGCAAGCTCACAGAGGCAATGGTAGACATAATCACCCTGCAGGTTGAAGGCTTGCGGAGCAAGAGCGTTGCCCTAAGGCATGCGAATCTCGCCGGGCATATTAGAAGCTCTATTGAGCGCATGGGCGGCTCAATTGAATGCGTCGGCCTCCGCAGGTCTCTGGTGATGAAGCTTCCTTCTGGGGCCCAGGCTATCGCGCATCCCAGTGTTGGCGTCCCAACTGCTGTGACGCTGCACGATGCAGTTCGCGATGGCGACACTCGACGAACTCTTCTTGTTTATGACCACATAGGTCTATCTGACGAATGGATGACGCATATTGATTGGTTGGGCGCCACCTTCAAGAAGGTGCAGTGGATCAAGAGTCGTCAGGCTGGGTGGGAAATTTCTGAGCTGGAGGACCTCTAACATGGGAGCCATTTTTCTATCGGCTAGCGTCCCCCTCTTAGGAAGAGCTCCGTTTGACCAAGACTGCGAGCCACAGATGATCCAGTCCGCCGTCAGTGCCTTGGCAACTGTGGCACTAGGACGCAAGACCATTGTCTGGGGCGGTCATCCTTCAATCACACCCATGCTTTGGGCTTCAGCGCAGGATTTAGGCGTGCAGTATGCGACAGCCGTCCGGTTGTTTCAGTCGAAGTTCTTTTCCGAGGAGGATTTCCCTGATGAAAACAAGCACTTCGCCAACGTGCATTATGTTGATGCGGTTGATAAAGATTTGGCGAAAAGCCTGTACAAAATGAGAGATGAGATGCTTCGATCTACACAATTCGATGCCGCCGTATTCATTGGTGGAATGCAGGGCATCTACGACGAACACGCAATTTTTTGCGCGCTACACCCAGGTGCCAAGTGTCTTCCGATTGCCATTACGGGCGGAGCAACTAGGACTTTGGCCACTAGGCTTCAGTACGCATTGCCGGGCGATCTGGGGCCGTTGGATTTTGTGAGTCTTCTGTATCGAGAGCTGGCAATCTCGCCGATTGAACCGCGACAGATGCAGAACAGCCAGTTGAGAAAGTAAAGGTTGGGAGTCGCAAAGCCGTGGATGCATATTGGAATGGACACTAGTCTGCCGACAAACAGCTCATCGCATTCTCTACAATTTCAAACGGCGCGTTTACTAGTTGGTAATTTTGTTCCAAGTATTTTTCTGAGGGGTGGAGGCTCGGATGGGAAATAAGATTTTTGTGTCGTACAAGTATTCAGACCAGCAGGTAGCACCACTCTCGAAATATCCTGTCACAAAGGCTCGTCACTATGTGGACGAGTTGCAAGATGCCTTGAATGAAGCCGATCACATAAACAAAGGCGAGGACGACGGCGAGAGTCTTGCCGACTTCACTGACGAATACATCGCCAGCAAACTTCGCGACAAGATTTACGACAGTTCTCTTACCGTTGTGCTTCTTTCCGAAGGCATGAAGGACAACGACAAGGCCGAAAAGGACCAATGGATTCCTTGGGAAATCTCGTACTCACTTCGTGCGCAAACCCGAGATGGACGACAAAGTCAGCCCAACGGCATCTTGGCCGCGGTTCTTCCAGACCAAGGCGGATCGTACGCGTGGTACTTCAAGGAAAAACACTGCCCGCACTGCAATAGCACGATG
>JAUMAI010000274.1:0-2891 GCA_032116775.1 Pirellula sp.
GGCTTTGAGGGGGCGGCTTTAAACGACTCTTCTTTAGCGGTGAAGGACTTGTTTGTCGCTTCCAAGGACAAGGCAAACTATGGATTCAAACACGCTACTCCAGTCCATATCTCTCATGGATCCATCAGTTCCGCCCCACCAAGAATAACTGATCACTATCCGAGTCGGGCCCAAATAGCGGTCAAGTACTCCGTTTCAGGACACCAAGCAGAGATCGGATGGTCGGGTGCAGCACCTGTGCGATGCAAGATTTGTAAAGGCCGCGGCGCATGCCGCGGCCTGCCATCATCCAAAGTACCATCAAGTGGTCCAGCTTGTTTTGACGCAGAAATAACTAAGCGTTGAAACTCATCCCCTGCCAGCAACCCCGCACAGGTGCAGGTCAGTAAAAGACCTCCCGGTTTTACACACTGCATCGCCAGTCGATTTAAATCGAAATGCTTACGAGTTCCTTCCTCGATTTCCTCTCGTGAGCGAATCAACTTCGGTGGATCAAGCACAACCACATCGTATTGTTTGCCAATTCGAATCAAGTCGCGCATGTACGGAAAGACATCAGACTGTGTGAATTTGATCTTAGCATTGTTCAAATTCGCATTCTCTTTAGCTTGTTGCAATGGTTTTTCATCGAGATCAACCGCTACCACTTCCTCCGCTTTTCCAAGTACCTTGGCCTGAATGGCAAACCCACCACTGTAACAGCACAGATCTAGTACACTTTTACCATGCGTATATTCAGCCAGTAGTCTTCTGTTTTCACGCTGGTCACAAAAGAAACCTGTCTTGTGTCCACCCTCAAACCGCACTCGAAACCTCGTTCCGTACTCCTGAACGGTAACTTGTGTTGGAGCAGAGGGAGACGCCACTGAATCCGCACTAAAACCTTCTTGCTCATCGGAATGCGGACTGGGCTGCAATATCCAATGCTTCGCACCTGTCAGTTCACAGGCCATTTGCAAAATCTCTGGCGCACGTTGGAACATCCCTAGACTGAAGGCTTCAGCGCTTAACGTATCGCCAAAGCGATCGATAACTAAACCAGGAAAACCATCTGCTTCAGCATGTACCAAACGATAGGTATCCGTCTTTTCGTGCAGACGAAGTATTTCGTGTCGCAGCGACATAGCTTGCTGCAGCAATTCGGCAAAGAAGCCACGATCGGGGCGTTGCGATGAATACCGAATCATCCGCAGCGAAATCTCGGCCATGGGGTTATAGATTCCATACCCCAAGAAATTCCCCTTGGGCTCTGCCTTAACAGCCACCCATTCACCAGGTTGCGGATAACCTTCCACGTCGGAGATTCGTTTCTTGTATATCGATGGATGCCGAATCTCTGAGCCAATCGTGACGACAGGCAAAACAGCATCTGTTGCCGGCACCAACGAAACAGGAGAAGGATTGTGCAGAACACGATTCGATCGAGGTGGTTGACTTGGCTTACGGCGGAAATTCGGCGGCATGAATCTACTTAATTCTCTTTTTGGGGCAATAATTGTTCCTCTCCAAGTGTAGTTACCTCGCACCTTTTCGAAAACGCTAACTGCAAATTATCCCCAACTCCCCACTCAGTTCAGGCACAATTGGCCTTATACTGTGGCGATTCCGACCTACGGATTAATTTTTGGCACAATATTTTCCATTTTCCTCTGTAGCCCGCTGGAGCTTGACTATGCCGCGATTCAGTTCGTCGAATCCATTCTCTCGGATCGGATTTGCCTTTCTGTGCTTAAGCCTCCTTGGATTCCACAGCCAAGCTCAAGAGGTCAACCAGCGAGAAACCTACCTTCGCAAATTATTTGAGCAATACCACGAGCGCCGACTCGTTTTATTTCCGCTCGAAGCAACGATGCAGGGGGATAGTCGCTACAACGATCGCTTGGCGATTACCTCGTCGCCAGATCATGTTGCCCAGCGAAAGTATTTCTACCAAGACGCCTTGCAGCAGCTGCAAGCTGCGCCGACAGGTACCGCTTCCGCGGAGTCCGAACTCGCTGCCGAGATACTCCAATACGAACTGCAGAATCAACTAGAAGGTATCTCCTTCGACTTCGAACGCATTCCCGCTCATCAATTCGATGGCCTGCATCTGCTCTTTGCGCAATTGGGAAGTGGCTCAAGCAGTCAACCCTTTAAGAGCGTTAAAGATTATGACAACTGGCTCGGTCGCATCGAGGACTTTGAGGTCTGGGTCAATGCATCTATCGACAGTTTTCGTCGAGGCGCTGCCGAAGGTTATGTGCTTCCGAAGATCTTAGCAGAGCGCATGGTTCAACAACTGCTTGATCCGACAATCGTCACTGAGGACCCAACGAAGAGTCTTTTCTATGCGCCGATCAACAACATGCCTGCTACATTTTCCGCTGTCGATAAAGAAAGACTCATCAATGCCTACAACAAAGCGATTCGCTTTCAAGTCATTCCAGCTTACAAGCGATTCGGCGAGTACCTCAGAGATGAATATATCCCAAAGACTCGCTCAACATCGGGTATCGGTAGTCTTCCGCACGGTGCGGATCAATATGCCTATTGGGTTAAAACTTGGACGACCACATCGATGACGCCGGATGAAATCTTTGCAACTGGCGAAAGTGAAGTAGCTCGCATTCGCGGTGAAATGCAAAACGTTCAATCACAACTCAAAATCGATGGAACTCTTCAAGATTTTTTCCAGGTCGTTCGAACCGACTCAAGATTTACACCCTATAAAAATGCTGAAGAAGTACTCCAAGCATTTCGCAACATTCAAGCCAAAATCGAACCTAACTTAGATCGTCTATTCGTCGCGCGTCCGAAAACACCTTTCGAAATCCGTCGTACCGAATCATTCCGAGAGGCAACGGCCAGCGCTGAATATATGCCTGGCTCTGCAGACGGAAGCCGCCCTGGAA
>JAUMAI010000275.1:0-2766 GCA_032116775.1 Pirellula sp.
CTGATCCCAAAGGTGAATTTTTGACAAGCCAACTCGTTGGACCGGTTTACAAACTTCTTGGTGACACTACTTTGCCAGATGTTCCCTTTCCAGGATTCGAAAATTTAGGAGATGGCAAGGTTGTCTATGCTGCTATGACCGGTGATGCTGTAGATGACAATGCGCCAACCTATGCACAGGTTGGGTATCACATCCGTCGTGGCCCCCATGACATTCTCAGCTGGGATTGGCAGCGTTTCATGCAATTTTCCGAGCAGCATTTGGAACGAAAATGAGTTATACGGAAAAACGCGAGGAGCTCGTCCGGCGAGCATTGCAGGCGCGAAGTCAAGCTTATGCTCCGTATAGCCATTTTTTTGTCGGAGCAGCTCTACTCAGCGAAGATGGAAGCATTTTCGATGGCTGTAATGTCGAGAATTGCTCGTATGGTCTAACTATATGTGCCGAAAGGTCTGCCGTCGTAAATTCAGTTGTCGCAGGCGTTAAACGTTGGAAGGCGATTGCCATAGCCTCCAAAGGTGGCGTGACACCCTGCGGTGCTTGTCGCCAATTTCTGGCTGAATTCGGAACGGAGCTGGAAATCATTTTGGTAGACAGCGAACATCCCGATCGACTCCAATCCTTCCTACTTAGCGACTTACTTCCTTTTCACTTCACGCCATCGCGCCTGCGAAGCGAGTCATTTTAGCTAAAGCAGCCCGTAATGCTCGCTTGTGGTCGTGCCGGCAAGAGTTCGCGTTCGCAGATTGGATGTTAGCAGCAATGATCCCAGCCGCAATTATCAGCAAGAAGCGAGATGGCGAGAAACTAAGTCGCGAGGAGATCAAATTCTTTATCGATGGATTCACTTCAGGATCTGTCTCCAAGGAACAGATGGCGGCCCTCGCCATGGCGATCTATTTCCAATCGATGACCTCTGAAGAAACGGCAAATCTCACCGCCGCAATGCTAGAAAGTGGCGACAGACTTGCTCGTACCAAACCGGGCGTTTTTCGAGTCGGCAAGCACTCGACAGGCGGTCTCGGTGACAAGACTTCTTTAATCATCGCTCCGCTTTTGGCGACTTGCGGATTACATGTACCGAAGCTGAGCGGTCGAGGACTTGGTATTACCGGTGGTACGCTGGATAAACTTGAATCGATTCCTGGTTATCGAACGAACCTATCGCTCGCGGAAATAGAAAAACAATTGGATTCCATTGGTTGCGTCATTACCGGAGCAACTGGCAATCTGGTACCAGCCGACAAAAAACTCTATGCCTTGCGAGATGTCACCGGTACCGTTCCATCGATTCCACTGATCGCCTCCAGCGTAATGTCTAAGAAACTCGCCGAGAACCTCGATGCCTTAGTACTTGATGTGAAATATGGATCGGGCGCTTTCATGGGCACGAAACAACAAGCCGAGGCTTTGGCTAAGCTCATGATTGATATTGGCCAACAAGTTGGTGTACCAACTGAGGCCGTATTGAGTGATATGAACCAACCGCTGGGAGTAGCTGTCGGCAACGCCTGCGAGGTCAATGAAGCGATGGATGTGCTTCAAGGAATAGGTCCCACGGAGGTAAGCAACTTGGTCATCGAACTATGCTCGCATCTCCTGGTGATGACGAAACAATCAAGCGATCATCATCAAGCGAGCGAAATACTACGAGCCAAATTAGCAAGTGGTGAAGCCTGGAGAAAATTCGAACAAATGGTGCAGTGCCAAGGAGGCAAACAACCTGCCAATCGTCTTCTGACCGCCCCAGCCTCACCTCTTCTTGCGGATCGCAGCGGTACGATAAAGTCGATTCATGGACAGAAACTGGGCATGGCAATCATTCAGTTGGGTGGTGGCAGGAAACAAACAGAAGATACGATCGATCATCGCGTTGGCTTACTGATGAAAAGCCGTATCGGATCAGTCGTCGAGCGAGGTGAGCCCTTGCTTGAAATACTAGCAGACAAGGAGGTGGCTCCGTCTGTGCAATCGCTTCTGCTGGCAGCCTTCGATATCCAAGGTAACTGATGCTTGTCGCTAACAATGATTCCCAGAGCGACTGCTCTTGCATCTGTGATGGGTATCAACGATTAGCTCACTTTCGCTAAGCGATCTTGATCAATAAAGAAATCAGCCCAACTTAAAAACTCTGTAACCGAGAACGCGTCCCTGCGTTCTCGTGCTGGTTACAGCGTCGCACTTGCGAAAACTACTTGAGTATTCCGCAGGTGCTGTTCGCAACCATCCATCCGTGAATATGGTCGAAGAAACAGGTGAAGGTGGCTTCACTTCATTGAGCCCGTGGCCGCAAGCTCAATGCAATTTCTTCTCAAGCGAACTCGAAGGATCTACTCCGTCAATTACTTTTAATAACTCCGCCGCAATACTTGTGTCTTAATTTGAGCCGTTATCCACATTACCAAAGGCTTGTTCCGCTAATTGGTCATACTGTGGCTGGGTGCGCTGCAAAAAAGCATCCCAATTCTCTACAGACCAAATCTCGATGTGTTCCCTGACTCCTAATAGAACGACCTCTCCATCCAATCCTGCAAGCTTGGCTAATTCGAGCGGAATTCGCATCCTTCCTTGGCTATCGATTTCCGCTAACTGAGCCTGAGCATAAAACAGCCGCGTAAACGCTCTAGTCTCCTGAGCAACCGGCGATTTCCGAGCTAATGCCTCTCCAAGTTGTTCCAGTCTTTCGGCTGTGTAAACAGCCAAGGAGCGATCTGTTCCAGGTGTCAGGTAAAGTTCATTTTTTTCAGGGAAACCCAAGCTATCTCG
>JAUMAI010000275.1:2776-4031 GCA_032116775.1 Pirellula sp.
GCCAGACGCATCTTTTCATCCAATGTGCGTCGGTAGCTCCCAACCAACATAGTGCTAAACCCACCCGAAAATCTTGGAAAACCTCACCGACCTCCACAGAACACCATTTCTCTCCACTTGCCCCCAAAGATACCCACGAACGTAGTCACGTCAATCAATCTTTAGGGACTATTTTTCAGCCGACCATAAATCGATCGACGCAGGTCCTTGCGCAATCACCATTTCCGTCGATTGGCCAAAATCCGAAAATTTTCAGCCTCCCGCCAGTCTCTCTCGGAGCATGGGGCAGCCAATTCCTCTCTCCCTCGCCCCAAAGAGATCGAAGCGCAATCAAATTGCTAGCTTTTCCTCGGCGACTGTTCGCATTGGGTGATCGTGCTCGGCCACGCTAACGCAGCGCATTAAAAATAGAAAAATACGCAATCGAGTTTAACGATTGCGCAAAGTGTGACGATAATCAACGTGGGTGGAGGATAGTCGCCGCGACCGACGTCAAGGAAGGCGTAGGTTGGTGGTATGCTGGATAAGAAACTAAACGCTCATAAGGCTCGACAGCGAAAGCACCGAGCTTGGATCGGTGTTAGCCGAACTGCTTTGGGTTTATCCAGCATTTGCTGGGCTTTGTTTTTCGTTTGCTTGCCAACATTGACAGCTAACGGACAGAGCGCAAGAACCACTTATGGTCGTATCATGATGCCAAAGACTGAAGCCATTTCGAACGGCTCAGTTGTATTGGCTCAACCTCGAAACAGCTCCAATAATGCCGCACATACTCGGGGACTCGGACCCCAATCTGCGCCTTCCTCGGCAACTCACTTGACTCACCACTCCTTGCCTTCGACGATGCGACTCACCCAACAGCCTTTACGACGTTCGGCTGAACGAATCGCGAGGGAACGTGTTCAGGTCGCCTCTTATCAAGATGGAATTAGTGATAGCAGCACTCCCGAACCTAACGCTAGCTTGCTACCAGCGGAAACCTCTCTTCTCGATACGAACGAGATCGTAATAAATCCATCCGATACACAAAACAATAGCGTCGGGACTCCCATACACGAGCCACCAAGCACGATGCTGTATGATGAGCCAATTCCTACCATGAAATATTCCCACGGAGAAATGGGTGATATTGTTTATTGCGACAGTCATGGGATGAATTGTGAGTGCAATATCTGCGTTGAAGACATTCACCGCTTCAAGCTTGGAGTCGGAGTGCTTGGGTTTAATAACCCATTGAATTATGCCGGTGCGATGA
>JAUMAI010000276.1:0-13908 GCA_032116775.1 Pirellula sp.
GTTTCAAAAGATACGAATATACGCATCAAGGCGAAGGCTCTCGGTGTTGTCGCCCAAGACTTCACCACCGATAAAATCAAGAGCTTTGATACCCTCTACACAGGCAAAAGACATCTGAAAGTCGATGACTCGGCATTGGATTGTTTCTTCACTGGAGATGAAAGTGCAGCAATTGACGAGTTACCGTTTATTGATGCACCAGTCGCTAATGAAAATTTCATTCTCCGTTCATCGGTTCGATCAATTTTAGCTACCTATAAAAGTGCCAGTCAGCGTTTTGTACGTGTAGAGAAGCACAAGTGTTATGGCATCTCCCCGAGAAACGCCGAGCAATCTTTTGCGTTAGGTGCTTTAGTAGACGACTCTGTAAGATTGGTGACTTTGGCAGGTCGGGCTGGTACTGGAAAAACGTTATTGGCACTAGCCTCCGCGTTGCATGTTCGTCGAAACTATCGTCAGATCTTGTTGGCACGTCCTGTTGTTCCATTGAGCAACAAAGATATCGGTTTCCTGCCAGGAGATGTCCAGGCCAAGCTAGATCCATACATGCAACCGCTCTATGACAACCTGACGGTTATCAAAGGGCAGTTTGATGAAAACGATTCTGAACGCAAAAAACTACAGCAGATGCTAGAAACGGAAAAGCTTCTTATAAGCCCCTTGGCCTATATTCGCGGCCGTAGTTTGCAGAAGATCTTTTTTATCGTAGATGAGGCGCAGAACCTAACGCCCCATGAAGTTAAGACCATCATCACTCGAGCGGGTGAAGGTACGAAGATCGTGTTTACGGGCGACATTCGCCAGATAGACCATCCGTATCTCGACAGTCTTTCTAATGGCTTAAGCTATCTGATCAATCGCATGAAGGGGCAGGCGATTTATGCCCATGTGACTCTTGAAAAAGGTGAAAGGTCACAACTGGCTGACTTGGCTGCAGAACTGCTCTAAGCATAGGCTCAGACCGTACCAGCAATTTCGCACATAGTCGTTAGATTACTTTAGCACGCACACGCTTTGGGTCGTGATGGTGAATAGGTCTAACTTCTCGTCATACTCGGCGGTACCTTCTAAGGCAACAATGGATCCAGCCTTCACTCCGAGCAGGTCGGCAGCGTTAAAGGGAAGTACATTGCCTGAGGCATCGACCACTTTGACAAGGGCCATGGCCGCTTGAGCCGCACGACGTTTGCAGAACGGACAGTTGTCTGCATCATGTCCAGCTTCATCGGCGTGGCTGTCGTCAGGAGCTTCGGTAATCGTGAAAACCGCTTTTCCTTTTTCAAACGGCTCAAAGTCCCCTGCCCCAATCTTGCCACGAATGACGACTGATTTCGTTTCAGTAATCTTCTCTTTCGCTGCCGCAATCGTGGTGGCTTGAGCCGGTTGACTGGAGATCAAAACAGTCTTTCTGAGTTCAGCCATTTTACGAGCTTCACGCGATTCGCAGCCCACAACCGACAACAAACCCACGATGGTCAGAAAACCGAGACGAAAGGTCATACGTTCTCACCAGCTTTAAAATGAATTGGGCAGAGCGAAATGATGATTCGAAAGATGAGGGGGATGATGGAGTGACATCATCCCCCGCAAGCTTTTAAAGAACTATTCAACTTTGGCAAGTTTCTTGAGTGTCGCCATCGCTTGGTCAATTTTCTCAGCCACATCGCTGTACTTCGTTTCTGCGCCGCCATGCATGCCTTCGTCGATTTTGCCGAACGAATCCATCAAGGAATCGGCTGCATTTTTAGCTTCTGTCAGTTCCGCTTCAGGTAGGGCTGCTTTCGTTGCTGCTGGTACGACGACTTCAATGATATGTCCTATTTCATGCAGCGGATCGTGAGCTTTATCCGCATCATTGGCTGCAAGTGCATCAGCGATCGATTGGCGCAGCTTATCGATCTCCTTAACGGCATCGGCAAGGCTCAGGTTGCTGTGGTCGTGATCATGTTCATCACCATGGTTATGGCCGTCACCTTCGGAGTGATTGTGGCCGTCATCTGCCGTCTTAGCGGGTGGGGTTTGGGTCGTAGGCTTGTTTTCACAGCCGCTGGAAAGAACGAGGCTTGCAGCCAGACATGCAGGCCAAGCGAATTTGTGGAATGACTTAAGCATTCAATGACTCCGTTGTAGCACTTTAAAAAAGGTATGAGCGGCCGATCTGCAGCCAGTATAGAGCGTCAAGTAAGACCTCGCCAAGCGGGTTGGGAGGTAGTGTGTTGGGGATGATTGTACATGCAAAACGATTGTATGTGCAATAGATGGTTCTGAGGGATGAGGGGGTGATTTTGGGCTAAGCCTCCGGAATCACTCGAGCCATTGCTGCACTAGTTCAGTCGCCTGTGTCGTTTGTCCGGCGTGGATCAATGACTCAATACGCTGCAATCGTTGTTCGTGTTCACTTCGAAAAGGAACAGCGATATTGAATGAGGGGATGGGGGCGCAAAGTTTGCCGATAAGCGTATCGAATAACGAATCAAGGCCTGAACCAGTCTTCGCACTGACGGGAATTGCGGCGAAGCGTTGGGTTAGGGTCTCCATTTCTATTTTCGATAAACGATCGGTTTGGTTGAGAATACGTACGCAGCGTTTTGGAAAGCGTTTTTCAAATTGTTCGTGCGCCGCGGTGAAGCCTTCCTCTGGATGTAGGACGAGCAGAATAAGATCCATGTTTTGGGCGGCGTTCAAGCTGCGCTCAATACCCATGCTTTCGGCCTCTCCGGAGCTGGCATCGGCATCACGAATTCCGGCCGAATCCGTCACAGCAATGGGCCAGCCCTGAATTGAGGTGTGAGCCTGTACCAGATCGCGGGTGGTCCCTGCTGAATCGTGCACGATGGCGCGTTGGTAGCCGAGCATTGCATTAAGCAGGCTGCTCTTGCCAACGTTGGGAGGGCCTACGAGTTGGATCTTCCAGGGGTGGATGAGGTGGGATCCCAGCGGAGCTAAAGCGACAAGCTCTTTCACTTCTGATAACGCTCTTGGTAGATCGTTATCGGCAAGGCGTTGTTGTATGCCCTGCAAGGCCTTTCTTAGTTCGCCGCGAAGTTGGCTCAGCAGCAAGGCTGCCGTGACCGGGGTGGTGGCCTTAATTAAGTCGGCTTCGGCCTGTTGTTCAATGGACTCTGCGCTCGAAGCGTGAGGGAGACTCACAGGTAAGTGGTCATTTTTCTGCAAGTCGAACTGTGCTGAGATCTGCTGGCGGATTCGCTCTGTTACCAAGCCACCATGGCAATGGAGTTCAAAACAGTTTTGAGAGAGTCTCGCCAAGACGAGTTCTTCACATACTTCCGCCGTTAGCATCCAGTGTCCGAAGCGTGCACTTGGAAAGCCCATATCGCGCACTCTCGAACCTGATAGGGTACGAAAGTGTTCAAAGAGAATCAGCGAAGACTCGGGGCCTTCGACGCGTAAGGTTCCAATGGCACCCGGCATTGCTGAGGTTAGGCGAACAACGCGGGTGCTCATGGAAAAAACATCGCCGGTGACATTAAGAAAAGCTTTGTCTTCGACGTTAGGGAATGAAAATCCCAAGATCAAAATTTAAAACCGACTGCTAAGCGACTAAACCGTAACTGGTTCTTTCATCTTTTGGACGAAATGGTTGTTGCCAGTCGATTGGCTTAACTCTTCTGCCTTTTTACGAGCTTGTGCTTCTTGATTGAAGTCGAAGGTTGCTACTCGTTTGAGGTTCTGGCTGAAGACAGCCCACTGAACTTTAACGCGAACTTCAGCAGGTTCCTTTTTGGCGCGAGTACGCTTGGCAGGTTCCTTCTTCTTCTTTTCTACGACTTCTTCACCATTACCATCGCGGGCCTCAGCGGCGTCAAACTGCTCACGCAATGCTTTTCGATTTGTAACCCGGCCAGCCATTTCTTACTCCTCGGGACCTAGTCCCGATCCAAACCTGTGTTTCGCTCGGACAGCAGCAATGATGATTTCATTTGCCGCAAGACGCATTTTAATCGAAATCTCCCCTCTCTCACAGTCCTAAAGCGCCGGTCTGCTTCAGTCGTGCCTACCTTGTTTGGGTGGGTTGGGGGCTCGCTAGCTGGTTGGCTTTTCGGCGTTATCAGCGGAATCTGCTGACGTCGGATTGGAATTTTGCTGGGGTGCATTGCGATGGGCTTCACGCCCGGACTGATAGCGATCTCGACGCGGGCTGCGTTCGGCCAGCCACGTTTCCAGTTCCGCAGGTTGAGGGGAAGATTCGTTGACTTGTTGCACAAGTCGATTTAGGAACGGCCGGCACCAGCCGCAGCCGGTCCCGGCGCCAAAGCATTGGCTGACTTGGCTGGGGAGAGTCACTTTCTCAACGCGGACGTAATTGATGACCTTGCGCCATGAAACATGGAAGCAGAGGCAAAGTTCATCGTCGGGTTTCATGCCAAAGCTTGGCTTATCGGCCATAGAAAATCTTCTTAAACCAAATCAGCGTTTTGGATAAGCCAAGTCGCGATGCGGCATGAGTTCAAATAGTCTGGGATGTCGAGGTACTCATTGACGGTGTGAACATTGCGTTGTCCACAGCCCAACGAGACGGCAGGGATTTTATGTTGAAAGAGCCAGTTCGCATCAAGGCCGCCATCGGATATCGCATAGACCGGTTCCAAGGATAAAGCCTTCGCCGCAGCGGTCGCTGCCACCACAGAGGGCGAGTCTTTATCTAAGCGATACGCTTCATAGTCAATTCTTGATTCGATATCGACGGTAACCGTGGAGCCGCTTTGATTCTTGACTTGCGAGGCACCCCACGAGAACGCATCGATCATGGATTGAACGATACGATTGCGAAAATCGGTGTTATGGCTCCGTGCTTCGGCTCGGACCAAAGCCGACTCAGCGACCACGTTAGTCGCATTGCCACCTTGCAAGACACCGATGTTGCTGGTGCCGGTAAACTTTCCTTTCTTAACCGCTCCAAGCCAGCCATCGTTTTGAAGTCGAGCAATGGCCAGCGAGGCTGCCGTAATCGCATTTGCGCCATCGGCTGGCGCAATACCGGCATGGCTGGCGATCCCGTGGAAGTGAGCATTGATGCGGACACCGCTGGTAGCGCCGATCGTCAACTTCGTAGCAGAGCCACCATCGAAATTAAATGCCAACTTCGGTTTGCCCAGCAAACTGGCTTGCAGCAGGCGACTCCCTTGGAGTCCCACTTCTTCTTGTACGAAGAAGCATAAAGTCGTGGGTAGGTAAGGGAGGTTTTTCTCTAAGGATTCAAGAGCGGCGATCAACGTTACAGCTACACCAGCCCGATTGTCGGCGCCGAGTCCCGTGTTCGATAGAGCTGACACGATTTTGTCTTGGCGACGCTGGGGACGACAGCCAACGCAGATCGGGACGGTATCGAGATGCGAGGAAAGCAGGACGCGAGGGCCGCGGCGATTGCCCGGCAGTTTGACAATCAAGTTGCCGGTCTCACCGCCAAAATGGGATCGATTGTTCGCTTTATCCCGGCGAATCATGCTGGCGGGTACCCCAGCCGCCAACAAAGTCTGTTCGACGTACTGAGAAATAGCCAGTTCCTGTCCGCTTGGGCCAGGGATTTCCATCAAACGAGTTACTAATTCAACGGCACGTTTTTCAGAGATATCAATCATATTCGCTATCGAGTCGCTACAAAGCGGGGTAATCGTGAGGGACAGACATCGGAAAGTGACGTCTTTTACAAGCTGGGAGTTATAATACCATGTTCAGTGAATTGAGTCGTCGATCCTCTCTAGATATTTTGTGACCCTTCCAATGGTGCCGCCAGTGTTGCCGACAGTTCAGCCTGAAAAAGCTGTGCTTCCCACCAACCATATTCTGAATTGGGACTTGCTAACTCTGCAGGCCTGGCTCAAAGAGAGAGGCTATCCGACCTATCGCGCCAAGCAAATCTGGAAATGGATTTATGAAGGGCGAGCGGAATCTTTCGAAGAGATGACCGACTTGCCTAAAAAAATGAGGCAGGAGCTCAGCGAACATCTGCTGCTTTGGACCTCGCAACTTGTGGGACATCAGGAGGCTGAGGATGGAACCGAAAAGCTTCTGCTGCAAATGGCTGATGGAGGACGCATCGAGTGCGTGTTGCTGCGGGAAGAGGGGCGTCGCTCGATTTGCGTCAGCAGTCAAGTTGGTTGCGGCATGGGATGTGTCTTTTGCGCCAGCGGCTTGGACGGTGTTGATCGCAATTTGACTCGAGGCGAAATCTTAGAGCAAATGCTGAGACTGCAACGCTTGTTACCTAGCGAGGAGCGACTCAGTCACATTGTCATGATGGGGATGGGTGAGCCGTTAGCGAATCTGGTCAATGTGTTATCGGCTCTTAATACCGCAAGGCATCCCGATGGTCTTGGAATTTCACCTCGGCGAATCACTATCAGTACGGTTGGTTTACCTGCAGCTATCGATCGGTTGGCAGATCACCAAACACCTTTCCATCTTGCCGTTAGTTTGCATGCTCCGACCGATGAACTACGCAATAAAATTGTCCCGACCAATAGCAAAGTTGGTATCGGGGCTATCTTGCAGGCTGCCGACCGATATTTCGAACGAACTGGGCGACGCATTACTTTTGAGTATGTGCTGCTGTCAAAGATCAATGACTCACCGGAATGCGCTGATGATTTGGTAAAGTTGCTCGCACATCGAGGTGCGATGTTGAATGTGATTCCTTACAATCCGGTATCTGGACTTCCGTACGACACACCCTCTTCCGAACGAATTCATCACTTTCGTCGAGCCTTGCTAGAAGGTGGTATCAACGTGATGTTTCGTCAACGCAAAGGGGATGAGATTCAAGCGGCCTGTGGGCAGCTTCGGCGCATGCGACAGGCAGGTCCAGTAAGCGAGACGACTGAAGCGACCAGTTATGTTGCAGAGATATCACCGCTTGGCGACGATGAATGATAGCTCCCTTGGCGCGGCAGTATTCTTATAAGATTTTAGGACACGAAGCGAGAAGAAAATTGCACTGCAAGTGACACTGTTTGAAGTGACACAGGTCGCTGAATGATTAGGAAAGAACTCTATCAGGTGAGTGGACTAACGGAATGTTAACGAGAAACCTGCAGATCATTTGCGTCGCGATGATACTCTGTCTGGGCTGTTTTTATCAAGCTCGCCGCTTGAGGCTCTCTGGTGAGATCGGTACTGCGATGCAGTTGATTTCGCGGGCTTATGTTGAGCCAGTTGATCAGCGTCAATTGTTCGATTCCGCAATGTCGGGAATGTTAGCCGATCTCGATCCGTATTCGTCGTATATCCCACCTGTCGAGTATCAACCATTCCAGGACTTTTTGAAGCAACAATTCGAAGGCCTGGGTGTTAGCCTAGAGGGGCCGCCAGCTGTTGAGCAGCTGACCATTCTTGCGCCCATGGTGGGGTCACCTGCCTACAAAGCTGGGGTTGAGCCAGGCGACATTATCTTAGCAATTGATGGGGCTGTTACCGATGGCATGAATGTGGAGACAGCCTCTAAGCTACTGCGCGGGGCTGAGGGGACGTCTGTTCGGTTGAAGCTTCGTCGCAAAGGTGCTGATAAAAATACAGCCGACGAAGTACTCGAACTCGAAATACGCCGAGCCGCTTTGGAAGTGGAGTCCGTCGTCGGTGTCCAGCGACGCAAGGATGGAAAGTGGAATTATTTTCTCCCTGGCAAGGAAAAGATTGCTTATCTTCGAGTCGATATCTTCGGCGAGAAAACGAAAGGTGAGTTCGAATCGGCGATCGAGCAGATCAAGAATGAAGCGCGTGGCTTGGTGATCGATTTGCGAGATAATGCAGGGGGACTACTTCCAGCAGCGGTTGATATGTGCGACATGTTTCTTGATGCTGGGCCAATTGTGACCATTCAAGGTCGTAAGCCGGAAGATAAGATGGTTTATGAGGCGACCGCAGGCACTCTGCTGGCGCGTACCGTACCTATCGTAGTTCTCGTCAATGGTGGGTCAGCAAGTGCGTCGGAAATAGTCGCCGCTGCTTTGCGGGACCAGGGCAGAGCGCTAGTGGCCGGGCAGCGAAGTTTTGGTAAAGGAACGATTCAGCAAGTCTTCGTTTTGGATGGTGGACGTAGCGGTCTGAAGCTGACAACGGCGAAGTATTTTCCACCTTCGGGCCAGAATATTCATCGCAGTCCACGCATGAGCGAACAAGATGTGTGGGGTATTAAGCCAGATGAAAAACTGCAGTTGAAGCTAGACGAGGAACAGACTCGGGTGCTTTATCGTCGCTGGCGAATGGCTGAGATACCGACCGAAGGTGAGCCTGAAGCACCGCCAACTCCAGCCGGAGGCGAAGCAGTGGCTGAGGAAAGTATGCCAGCGGACGTATCGACTAAGTCGTTGAGTAACGATCCGGTGCTGCTGAAGGTTTATGAGTACTTAAGAAGTTCATCGAACCATCGATCTGCCGTCGGTCGCTCGAAGGCTAGTCGCACTGAGATTGGTAGCGCTGAGATTGGTAGCGCTGAGATTGGTAGCGCTGAGATTGGCTAAAGAATGCTCTCCCATCCCCAGAAAGATTCCGTCAAATGGGAGAGGTGTATGTCGGCTCTCTTAGCTTGCCCGCTAACTACTTCGTCTTCTCGGTAAATACTTTACTGCCAGCAGCTTTCAGGGCTGCTACTTGTTCATTCTTAGCAGCATCGGACAACGGATTGTCCCAAAGATAGAGGCGCCAAAATGGTGCAAAGCGTTTAGCTCCTGCCGCATCGGCCTGAGCCATTTCTACCAACACTGCGAGATCGCTGAGCTTATTCTCTGCGAGCATCACGTAGTTTAGTTCCGTTAGTGGTTTCAAAAATGAAACATCGGTTAGGTTGCAAGCCTTCGCATCAAAAGAGCTCAGCCACTTCAGTTGGCTGACAGGTGCAAAGTCCTTAATCGGATTACCACCAACATAGAGCGTCCAGACTTTTTTGAGACCTGCAACTGGGGCAAGTGACTCAATTTGATTTTGGCTCAGATAGAGTGACCGCATGTTCTCCATCTTGGTTACCGGCGCAATATCCTTAATCGCGTTTCGCGACAAATCGAGATATTGAAGCTTCGTAAAGTTTTCTAGAGGAGCGATGGATTCGATTTTGTTACCGGCCAGAGTTAACGATTGGACGAGTTTCAGATCTTTAATTGGTGACAAGTCGGCAATCTGATTATTCTCTAAATCCAGCAGCATGACGGCGGCGCAATGCTGTATGCCTTCCAAGTTCGTAATTCCCTTTCCCTTAGCTACTACCTGGGAAATGGATTTGACGTCGTCAACGGTCAGTGGTTCTTGGTTGTATCGCTTGGCAAAAACCTCCTGCCTTACCGCAGCTTCGAGAGCTTTATCGGGAAATAGATCTTGGCCCATAGCTGCGGAGACACTGATGATGGAGCAAGCGAGAAACGCGATGTGCCAACGGATGGACGTAAGGTTTTTCATAGCGGAATACTCGAATTGGGGACCTTCGTACGATCTGGTGATAGTTCATTATATTCCGTGCTGCGAACGTTTTGCGCTGTTACAAAAATCGCAGTCACATAGATCTCCCACAAACCTTTCGAAAAGATCGGTAAGCTGGGGAGAATAACGGCGGGTCTTACGGTAGGATATGGGTATCGTACTTGGAGCAGAGGCAGATTGCTAGAACAGGGCCGTCGCCAAACTGAGGAGATTCTTCGACGTGGTCAAAATTCTGGTAACGGCATTCGAGCCGTACGATGTGTGGCGGGAAAACGCGAGTTGGCTGGTTTTAATGGAGTATTTGCGTACACGTCCCACCGATTCGCGAATAACAACCCGTCGCTATCCTGTTGATTTCGAACAACTGAAAACCAGGCTACGTCAGGATTTGGAGAAGAATTTCGATGTTGTCTTGCATCTGGGGCAAGCTCCTGGCTCAACCCATATACGGCTGGAGGCTCTGGCCGTAAACGTGGCAGGTCGGGTGGAAAACTCGGGCAGTGACTTACAGCCTCTGATTGCCGGTGGAGAAGTCGCTTATCGTTCTCATCTCCCTCTCGCCTACTGGGCTACCCATCTCCAGCAACAGGGAGTGCCAGCACAAATCTCCTACCACGCAGGTACGTATCTCTGTAACGCGGCGATGTATCTATCGCATGCTTGGCAGCAAGAATTAGGCAAGCCGGATGCGGTTGGTTTTGTTCACTTACCCTTGTTGCCACAGCAAGTGATCGAGGATGGACGGGCCATGGCAAGCATGTCCTTGTCGATGCAGGTTCAAGCTTTGGATTGGATTTTGAGTGATCTGCTCATTGAGACTAACTCCGGTGGGCGCTTCGCCTGAGACTTCAAGTCCAGAGTGCCGAGTTAGATCGTGACCAACTGTTAAGACCGGTTTAATTCGGCTCAGTACAGTTCGGTCCGTCTCACAAAATCGGACTCTTTCGTCTCCAGCCCACAGATTGTTCTGCAGCAACGGGGGAGGTGTGATGACGTCTCATCGAGAGTCTGCGTTGCCGCAGATTTCCGTCGATTGCAAGTGCGATAGCCGCAGTTTGATCGTTTGTTTAGATTAGGTAAATAGCAAGATATTTGTTGGGCACTGCAACTTTTATCATGCTTGAGGGTTAATATCGGCGAGAAGACTAGTGGCGCGCAACTGGCTCGTTCGAGTGATGTGGCCATTGATCGGAAACGATTTGGTCGAGAATGGATGGAATGGTTATGAATTCAGTTCGTATGTTTGATTACGCGCGGCTCGCTTTACTATTGTTGTGCGTCAACGGTTGGTTGAATGTCGAGTTAAACGCGCAAGAGCCAGCTATTGAGTCCATCTTGGGAAAGCAGGTCACCAGTTGGAGCGGTACTGATTGGCAAGGAAAGGAACACAGTGCTGATGACTATAAAGAAAGTCGAGTATGTGTCGTCGCTTTTCTGGGAACTGAGTGCCCATTGGCGAAACAGTATGCCGGAAGGCTAACGGAACTGCGGAACAAGTTCCAAAACGAGGGTGTTGAGTTTATTGCAATCGATGCCAACGCGCAGGACTCTCTCGAAGATATCGCAGTTTTTGTGCGGCAACAAAAAATCGACTACCCGATGATCAAAGATGTGGGTGGCAAAATTGCAGCAACGTTTGGGGCGACTAGGACGCCTGAAGTTTTTGTTTTAGATCGCACGCGGTCTATTCGCTATTTTGGTCGAATCGACGATCAATATGGAGTCGGTTATGTGAAACAGCGACCCCAAGTAGAAGATCTTTCTGCAGCGATCAGCGAATTATTAAGTGGTGCACCTGTCAGCCAACCGCATCAACCAGCAACGGGTTGTCGGATCGGTAAGCATCGAGCGACGGGGCAAGCTCAAGCGGGTGCTTCGGTAACGTTCAATAAACAGATAATCAGACTATTGCAAAAGAACTGCATTGAATGCCATCGCACGGGTGAAATTGGTCCCATGGATTTGACCAAGTATGAGGAAGTCGCTGGTTGGGCTGAGATGATTCAGGAGGTGGTTCATCAGGGTCGCATGCCGCCATGGCATGCTTCGCCGAAACATGGACAATTCACTAACGACCGTTCCTTGACCGAAGAGGAAATCAATTCGATCGACCAGTGGGTAGCGGCTGGAGTACCCGAAGGAGATGCAGCCGATTTGCCTGAGCCTTTGAAATTTGTCGAGGGTTGGCAACTTCCTAAAGAGCCTGATCTGGTGGTCACAATGGCCGACAAGCCTTTTCGGGTACCTGCTCGCGGTGATGTCCGGTATCAGTACTTTCGCGTTGATCCAGGATTTAAAGAAGATAAGTGGTTGACTGCAGCCGAAATACTCCCCAGCAATCGAGCGGTTGTGCATCATGTTTTGGTATTTGTGCGCGACAAAGGTAGCTTCGCTGGGTTGGAAGGAGAGCGTGGATTTTTGGTCGGTTATGTACCGGGGACTCGCGTGCGGCCGTTACCGACGGGACTTGCTAAGAAAATTCCCGCTGGAAGTGAATTGGTGTTTCAGGTTCACTATACGCCTATTGGAACGCCCCAAGAAGACTTGACCAAATTAGGACTCGTTTTTGCCGATCCAGCAACGGTGACTCACGAAGTATTTACGAGCAGCGCCGTGCAAGTTCGCTTGAACATTCCCCCCGGGGAAGCCAATTACCAAGCATCCGCCACCACTCCCGAGGAATTGCCCGAGAGCGAGTTGCTGTTGATGAGTCCTCATATGCATCTGCGAGGCAAGTCGTTTCGATATACGTTGGTACGTCCTGATGGGAGCCGAGAGATTTTGCTTGATGTGCCGCGCTACGACTTTAATTGGCAGACGGCTTATTGGTTAAAAGAACCACTCAAGGTCGCGGCGGGATCTAAGATTTTCTGTGAAGCGACTTTTGATAACTCAAAAGATAATCTGAACAATCCTGATCCATCCGCTCGCGTCCGTTGGGGAGATCAAACCTACGAAGAAATGATGATCGGATACTTCGATCTGGTTATCCCTCGCTCTGCGTCGGCTTCCAAGTCACCATCGTCAAGATCCGCAGCACCACCGATGGCCTTGAGAGCCGCCGTCAAACGTTGGGATAAAAACCAGGATGAAATGCTCGAGAAGGGAGAGGTGCCCGAACGTTGGCACGTACTTTTTGAGCGTCTTGATAAGAACAGCGACGGGAAAATTGACAAGCTGGAAATTGATGCTGCTGGTACCGGTTCCAACGATTAAGTCAACGGCGGCGATCGGGGCAACTTTACCATTCTGCTGAAGCGAATTTCGGAAATCGTTAGTCCATTCCGATTAGACGAACAGGCGATGGTGAGGTAAGTTTTCCTGTCTCTTATCCATCGTATCTTGATGATGTAGAGATGATGGGGTGTTGAATCCCCTGGCATGGGCGGTAAGGCTCACGGAGCTTACCAGGTAAGTGATGTTGCATCATTGGGGAATGTTGCGATGAGTTTGGTTCGTTTGCTGAAATCCAGCTTTGCTTTTGTCGTATTGACCTTGGTCGCTCTTGAAGTTGCTGAAGCTGCAGAACCGAAATGGCAAGGGAATGTGATTGCTCGTGGCGAAGAGCGTGAACGGATTGAGAACACGCCGATTCTAGAACGCCCCTATCGTCCGCTGCATTTTTACGGCAACACAGTACGTCGCCGTCATTACCGAGGTACGGCGGTACCTGCTCCACGCGATGTCGTTGGAGCTGCCGGTGCTGTATCGGGAAGACGATCATAGTGCCGCATTGGCACCCGCTAGCCTCGCGTTGATCGGTGAATTGCGGTGTTTTTTAGGCAATCGCAGCGTACTAGAACGGTACCTGGTAAGGTCGTTCTGGGGACGCTGCGACTCAGTTTCGCAACCGTTATTGCCTATCATATAGACATGGGAGTGGTGGTTTTCACCCCCCTATCTTTCCCAGGAGTTTGGCGATAGTTGCTCAGATTGACTGGTTTGGTTGCTACCCAGTAGGTTGGCTAGATCGCGACTATCCGCAGCGTTTTGTTTCTGACGGCTTGCATTAACGACCGCCAGCAACAGGTCACGGTTTTGTTGCCACTCACTTTTCTGGAAATCTCGGACATCGTAGTAGGGATTCTCAAGCTTTGCCGTCAACTTTGGAATCATATGTGTTCCATTATCGTCTCGGACAATATAAAAGTTGCTAGCAACGTGCAGGCATACACCTCCGACCACTAATCCCACCAAAAAACTACCGAGTCGATCCATTGAAAGTCCCTTTTCTTGGTTGCCCTTTGGCAGATCGTTTTCCGCCGCTTGCCCGCTGAGTCCTGTTCTGCGAGGCCTATTCTGCGGCCCAAGGTTTTCTTACTACGACCTTGTAAAACGGAAGGTCCTTTGTAGGCAAGAGCAATCCGGGGAGTTTTTAAGCCGTTACCGTTGGGCCACCGGAGTTGGAGGGGAGAGTCGTCGAGCGAATAGATTTAGCTTTTTGAACGAACATTTGGTATCTTTTTGTGCAGACGTGCAAAA
>JAUMAI010000276.1:13918-15408 GCA_032116775.1 Pirellula sp.
GGAGATTATTTCATGGCTCAAACACAGCAAAGCGATTCGATGTTTGTTACCCAGCGAGTTGTTCGTGAATGGAAGAGACGCGGCTCTAAGTTGAAGTTAGCAGATTCGATGGGAAGCGAGGCGACTGGTGTTAACGCACTGACACGCGCATTGATTCTGCGGCGGTTGCTGCTTCGAAACGTGTTGGCCTCCGATGAGCAATATGTAGGTCTGTTGCTGCCGCCGAGTGTTGCTTCTGCCTTAGCCAATGTGGCCATTGCTTTTTGCGGCCGCGTTTCTGTGAATCTCAATTACACAGTGACTTCGGATGTTCTCAACGAATGCATCAAGTTGGCTGGTATCAAGCATGTCATTACCAGTCGACGATTCATGGAGAAGATGTCATTCAATTTGAATGCTGAGTTGGTTTACTTAGAAGATTTTAAAGACGCTGTTACTTTGTTTGATAAGTTGTCCTGCGCAGCAGCGGCGAAGTTTATGCCCGCATCGATGCTCGATTCCATGTTGGGATTAACGCAGCGAAAAGAAGATGATCCGTTGACGGTGATTTTTACATCAGGGTCGACAGGTGTCCCCAAGGGAGTCATTTTGACCTATGGAAATATTAATCACAATGTTTTGGCGATTGATAAAGCGGTTGGCTTGCGTGACGACGATGTCGTAATGGGCATACTCCCCTTCTTTCATTCTTTTGGTTACACCGTCACGCTGTGGTCGGTGATGGCCCTGCCGCCAAGTGGAGTTTACCACTTCAATCCGTTGGAGGCGCGGCAGGTTGGAAAACTGAGCGAGCAATATGGAGCGACGGTGTTATTGGCAACGCCTACATTTTTAACGAATTACATTCGTCGTGTTGAGCCAAGTCAATTCTCTAAACTGCAAGTGGTAATCGCAGGGGCTGAAAAGCTACCGCACAGCGTGAGCGATGCCTTCGAGGAACGCTTCGGGGTTCGTCCTGTTGAAGGATATGGCACAACCGAACTGAGTCCATTGGTATCGGTCAATATTCCACCAACCCGAGATCGCAGCGGGCGAAATGAAGGATTGCGTGAGGGTTCGGTGGGGCGTCCCGTCGAGAAAGTGCAAGCACGAATCGTCTCTTTGGATGATCCCAACGTAGTGATGCCTGTGGGTGAGTCTGGGATGCTGCAGATCAAGGGGCCCAACGTGATGAAGGGATATTTACACCGCGAAGATTTAACCGCCAAAGTAATTCGAGACGGTTGGTATGAGACCGGTGACGTCGCATTTTTAGATGCTGAGGGCTTCATTCATATCACGGGACGTCAAAGCCGATTCTCAAAAATCGGTGGCGAAATGGTACCCCATATTCAAATCGAAGAAACGATATCGAAGATTCTGGGAGTCAACAGCGAAGGTGAAAATGGCGAAACCAACGAAGCCCAAGCTGTGGTCACAGCGGTGCCAGATCCGAAGCGTGGCGAACGCTTAATTGTCCTCCATACAAAGTTGCCGATGACCCCTGGAGA
>JAUMAI010000277.1:0-1372 GCA_032116775.1 Pirellula sp.
ACGAGAGTCCGTAGATTTGCTGAGCGTTGGGGCAATGCTCGTTGGTTGCTTGGTGGTGTTATGGGGTTAGGTAGTTTGGACTCAAACGGTAGCAGACCTAGCCTATCGGCATACGGGTTAAACGAACTGTTGGTTAAGCCGCAAGTCAAGCTATATGATTCGTGTTATTCCATCAGAGACGCTTCGCTTATTACTTAGGTATAGGTTGATTTTTTTTATCGGCATTTTCTTTTTGAGATTCGGGTAGGGTCCAGTAAATCAACTCTTCGTCTACCGGCCATGGGCGTAATTGCCTGTCCTTGGGAGGTAAGGCAGAGCGTAATAATTTGTTGACGTCGTCCAACAAAGGAAGGCAGTCTCCATAGTACGAGTGACCAAGTAAGTCTGTATCAATCTCAGAGGCATCCACGGTATCCACATCTCGCAATACCAAAGCACCTTGGCTTGAGTCCCCTGCCCTTGTGCCATCGTTAAAGCTACGGGAAGCGATTAGCGCTAGATCGTTCTTGGAACAATAGAGTGTTGTTCGATTGGCGGTTTTGGTGAGTCTTGGAGCTATTTGAACTCGGAATACTTCTCTATCAATATCTGGCGCAGCCAAAACTATCTGGTCAAAAATCTTTCCACGCTCTCCCAGTTCCGCAATAGCACGACAGGTCGCATCGGCTCCCATACTATGAGCAATCACGTGTATCCGATCTGCTTTCACCTTTTCTGCCACATCGATCAGGAACTGTTTGATGACATAGCGGCTGAATTCTATCTCATTTCGGTCCGAGAAGTATTCGTGCAATTTAGCTCTGGAGGGCCAACTGAAAAAGATGGGTATACCTTCGAACTTTAGGTCATAGTGCATCTGAGCGGTACGCCTAGCGGCATTTTCGAAGTCAACGTTGAATCCGTGAATGAAAACAAAGCACGAACGATCGTCGCGCGGTAATTCCGCAACCTTGGTGCGGACAAGTTCGAAGAAGGCTTGTGCTTCAAGTTCTTCGGTCGATTTTAGTACAACGTGATCTTCTTCATTCTCCGGCCCAATGATCGGACGCTCGACTTCGCCAGATTTATGGCGAGGAGGTATTGAGACATCGCAAGTGCCGTAGTGTACCTTCTCGGCAGCATCGCGGTGTGGGCCAAAGCTAGGGCCAACTCCTAATCTCCAGTGCTGTTGTAGTTCACCACGAAAGGTGACTATGGACCAAATGATGCCGACGACGATCATAGCTGGAAATGACCAGCCAAGGCAGCCCTTCGGTTTTTGGTCTTCATCGGCTCCTCGATGGAGAAAAATAAACAACGAAAAAGCTAGTAGTAAAGCCATGAAGGGATAAGGGAGAATCTGGCTCCAAGCTGGCGGAGGACGATCGATGAG
>JAUMAI010000277.1:1382-10290 GCA_032116775.1 Pirellula sp.
TACCGAAATAAACACGAACAAGCGTTGGTTGCTTGGGTTCTAGGTTCCTAGCCGTATGTGTTTGCTCCTTCGCAGTTGAGCCTTTACCAATAGTCGTAGCGGGAATGGTTGTGCCTGTCTCTTCTTTCGGTGGTTCCTGCAGGCCTTTCTCCGTTTTGTCGCCCGGTAGTTCGGGCCCAAGCTCCATGCTTTTATCAGGATATTTTTCCCCTATGATCTCCGATTCCATGGGACGGACCGGACGTGTTGATTTAGGAGGTTGTGCCTTGGAGGCATTGTCAACAATCTCCGCTAGTGTCTCCGCAACCAGTAAAGGACGCGGATGGTTGCTTTTAAGAGCATTGAGCAAGCTCGGAACCGAGGCAGCACCATCAGCTTTTAGTTGTCTAGCCGCCGACATCGCAACTGTATCATCACTGTCGCCCAAGCCTTCCAGAATGGCTTTCCAGTAAAGGTCCTCCTTCTCGCTAGCAGGAATAATCATACGCTCCAAACCGATCACTGCTGCACGCCGAAGGCTGGCATCTTCACTCTTGAGAAATTCGAGAAGTAGCTCGCTAACAACGGCTTCCAGTTCTCCCATCGCTTGGAGTTCAACGGCTGCTTGACGCTGTACAGTCACAAACTCCGAGCTCAATGCGTTTTTGAGGAAATCGATTTTTTCATTTTCAGATACTCCTGTAACGCGATTGAAATGTTGAGAGATTACAGTGTCACGTCGTCTCGGGCTTTTGATTCCATCACGAATGTCCTCGAGCGTAATCGTCGGACGTCCAACTAATGGATCGTCTGCAAGATACTCTCGAACCCAATCCTTCGGCGGCTCTTGAGGTTGTGGATTTGCTTTGGTTTCCACTTCCGACTCGGGTTGGCTTGGCTGCGGATCTTGCGCTGATAGGTTTATTGGGTAACAACTAAACCAAGCAACGATTAGCAGCGTTTTCCACGGTTGCAGACGGATGAGTATCTTAGATATTTCCATAAGTAATTCTTAATATTTCATTCTTAGAAGGACGTCCATCGATCCCGTATTCGCATCGCGAATCGTGAGCCGCATAATTTGTGGCGATTGCTTGACGGCTTGTACGACTGCTTCCGTATTGGGTGTCGATTTTCCGTTTATGGCAATAACTACCTGTTGGGGCTTTAGGGTAATAAATTTGTCTTGCTTGATAAAAAAGACCTGTGTCGCCGGAGAGCCGGTGCTAACCTCTGTGATTACAGCACCACGTCCGGGAAAATCGCGAACGATCAAGCCTGTTCGCGGACCTTCGGTAGTAGGCATGCCCGGATAACGCAACGGAAAAACATTCTGCTGTGTTTGTAGGGGAGCTCCTTTAGCGATCGAGGCTCCTTTGGGATAGTGATCGCGGAATGAAGTATGAACCTTTAAGCTCACCGCGCGAACCATCTCGTCCCATGTTCTGGAGTTTCGCCTTTCTAGATCCAACCAAACGATCCATTCCAACGTAAAGATGGAACCTGGTGAACCCATGCCAGGCTCTAGCGGTGCAAAGAAGGCACTTTCTCCCGGGCTGCTGCTATTGATGTCAGCAACACCCGTAGGATCCATGAACAATCGTTTAAATAATGGGGTCGGAACCCGAGGGTGCTCTATGAACATATTAGGTGCCGCATACATGTAGCCATCGCTGCGAGTATTACAGCAATCGCTCACTAGGGCTACGAAGCGTGCTTTTTTGCTGTTGAGTTTGGCAAGCAGATCTTGGCGATAAAGCTTTCCTTGAGCAAGTAAAAAGTGATGGCCTTTATCATCCGTTGAGCCATGCCCAGAAAAATAGAACAGAATCGCATCATTGGGACGCACATCAAGTAAATCGACCGAGTTGAGCAAGTGTTGTGGTGAGCTGAATTCATCTTCTTCAATTTCTAGGCGTATGAAGTTAATCTGTTGCTCCGGCATATTGTTGGAAATAGTTGAGCTCACCAAAGTAAGATCCATCGCGACTGCCGATGTATATTTTCCCCAACCAGCCGAGGGAGATATATCGCCTACCACAATAGCATGCAGTGTCTGAGCGGGAAGAGACTGTGAAAGAAAGAGGATTAAGGGCACAGCAAGTAGTACGCGAAAAGATAATTGCATTTGAGGCAGCGCTCCTACAAGACGTGAGTAACTTGGTTCGGATAAAGTTTGTTAACCTACGAGTGCAACTAGCTACTGCAAGGAATGTGCCTGATAACTAGTTAAATCGGATATTGTTTGGTTCTCATATTTGAAAAGCTTCAATCCGCAGCGAACTTTGAGCAATCTCACTCACTTGGGTCAATGTAATGCTCTCACAGTCCACGCATAGTCTTTAGTTTCCGCGGGGTTTGCGTTGATTCCGGATCGGCGAACATGTCTGGTACATCTTTGTTTGGATAAATAGCCTTCTCGGCAGGATAGTAATATTTGGGAGTAGTCACGAACGCCGGAACTCCTCGATTGAGATCAAATAATTGCTGTGCACGTCGCCGACCAAATTCGAATTCCTCTAAGCCGCTTAGGTCACGAACTTCGATGTGGCTTTCAAATTCGTAGTCAGGATTCACTTCAAGATCTGACCAGTATTCACTGAGATAAGCCACTTTTTCACAATCGGCCAGGAGCCAACTCTTCAGCAGCAAACGAGCGACGAGTGGGTTGTGACGCCAGCCTGTGCCCAGGACACGAATGCCAGGTAGCATTCGTCGAACATCCTGGGCTGGCATAGAGGTGATGTAGCCACCAATGTAGGACCGCTGACGAATGGTCGCGTCAAAAGGATACACTGCGCTGCTGAGTATCTTGTTGGGTTCGGGTTCGGTGATAGGAGGGAAATAGGTTGGTTCCGATACCGAGGCGAGAATTGCAGTGGCGATATCTGCTGCATCCGTCATCAATCGGAGGTCTGCAGTTCGTTCCTCCTCTGGTATTCGGCTCAATAGCTTATACATCGAAGGGTCGACGAAAAACGTGACCGCTTTGCCGATTCGACGTGTTGGCCCAAGTTTGAGTTGGGGATGATCTTTCGCAAATTGCTCCGGAAAGCGTCGATAATATTCATACACTTCCGGTCGCCACAAAACGTCCATGTTACTGGTGTCAAATTCCTTGAGGCGCGCGGAGGTGAGTACTCCTGCTGGATGCTTATCTTCGAGGACTTCTTTGTTCGAGGCGACAATGATGCATGGAAATTGAGGTTTCGCTCGACTGCGGCGGACGATTTCCTCAATGGAGGCGGCATCTTTCCATTGAGCAACACCCAGAGCGAAAGCGATATATTCGCGAACATCAAGATGGGAAATCTCCGTTGATTGACCCCGGGAAATTTTTGATATTTTGTTATTTACATTCTCCATGTTTCGAACAGCTTCGCGATTCCCAAATTTGAGATGTTCCTCCGCATACTTGAGGTTTGCATCCGTGAAGCCATAACAGCAAAAAAATGCTGCCGGAATGGAACCACTACTGTTACCCGCGACAATAACACGATTGTTTTTTAGAGAGCTAAACCGTTTATAGGTTTCATGCAGCACACCAGCATCATAGGGAAGGCAGGACCCCTTACCCTGAAAGCAGAGCAGTAATTCCATTTCAGCAAATCGCTGTTCGAATGTAGTGTCGGCCGATAAGGAGCCAGCTTGCGCATGGAGTATGTTGGTATGAATGACCGAACTGACAACTATAGCCATCAAAGCCAGGAAGTGTGGTCCAGTGAACATGGCATTATGTTTCAATGAGGAGTTCATGGCTTGCTTTCGGTCTGGGGAACGGATAGTAGTTCGCTAGGACTTTTCAAGCTTGCGATTCCAATCGTAAGCCAGCCAGCTTCAGCGTTTAAGTAACGAAGCGATAGATATTCCTTCAGTATCGAACTTCGATATTGTGGAATCGGATGGAGTGATTCAGGAAAGAAGCGATTAATGAGTTCAGTCCATTGGGCCAGGATATCTTCAGATAGTTGCGAAGATATTTCGATTGGGTCACGCTGGATTATGAAGCCACTCTGGTCGCTTCCTAGACGATAGCGAAGTCGAACATCGCAAGGAGGCAAGTCATCGCGTTGATCTTCCAGCCGACCACTCGCAAATGGCAAAATTATTTCACAGGTATGATTAACCCACTGAAACTGAATGGGCTTTTCGCCAGAAAAGGATATTTTGGATGGTATATGAGCGAGGGTTGGCTGGTCCCAATTATTGCGTGTGAGTTTTAATTGAACCTGCCAAATACCCCGGACTGTCGCATCATCAATTGACGTTCCTTGAAGTAACCCCATTACATTGTTAAGCGTAGATTCATGAATGGCGGTAACGACATCGAGATGTTGCTCGAGTTCTGCTGGGATAACCTGAGGAGATTTTAATGCGCCGAGCTGATTGGGGTAGGCATACATGGCCTGGTTGTGAATGAATTGCGAATCCACAGAAAGTTTCACGGTTGGAGAAAAATTGAGAGATTCAAGTCGATTCCATAATCCTCGATTCAGAAGGCCATTGATTTTATGCGCTAAGGCATAGCCTTCTTCTTTAGCTTGCTCAATCGCGCGATCCTCTATCTGTTGAGATAGCACACGATCTTGTTTGGCCAGTTCTTGCTGAGCAACTCTAGAAAGCAGATTGCGGAGCAAGCGTACCCGGTTCAGGTGGCCGTCAAGGCGAACGTTCTGCAGTTGGGAATTTAAGTCCACCTTTACGCTTGGTGAAGCTAGGCCGATTTCTTTTGCGCCAATCTCAAGTGGTTGCGTGCCGGAAGCATTGGCGTTTATAGCTGCCATGATATGCGCAGGAGTGCGATCTGCTGTTGCGGAGATTTGTCCATCGCCAGTGACATGCATCATGATGGGAATTTCCGTCGGATGATTCGGAAATGTTGCGTGCAAATGAATCTTTACGGATCCTGTCGCTGCGATTTGCGTGTTGTTGTTGCATTCGCCCAGCTTGACTGGAACATCAAAGGTGAATGGTTTTTGTTTTTCGATTGTGCTTTTACGTACCCGCGTTTGCGCATTTGGATAAGCTAAAACTTGTTGGAGCTTAGCTAGATCTAATGGAGACAAGATAGTGTGGTGGAGGCTTCTGTAGATGTCCCGTATTTCTAGTTCTTCTGTAGAAGTAAAAGAGCGAGTTTCGATTTTTGGGACCAGTTCCTTGAGTTTTGAAAGGCCCTGCTCCGCTGCCCGCAGCGAGTCTTCGGTTGATGCCGCAGCACGTCGGTAATCTCCAATAGCTTTTCGGAGCCTATCAAGGGCGATTTGGTCCTTACCAGGGACAATCCGTTGGAGTCTTGTTTCGTATCTTTGCAGAAGCTCCAAGTTTACTGCCGGCTGCGATAGTTCCGTCTCTAAGTTTGGCAGTTGAAGGTCAAGGCTCAAGGCATATCCGACCGCATGTTGGGACAAATTCTCAATCGTCCGTCTGCATTCGGTTCTTAGGGTTTGGTATTGCGATTCAATTTCAGTCTTAGAGGGCTGACGAACTTGTTGTTGTAGGTCTTCCAGCAAGGTAGCTAGATCCGGCTGGAAAGCGTGTACCGGCAAGGCGAGGGAAGCAATAAGTCCCAAGATCGCCAGCTGGTGTGTGGTAAGACGAATAGGTAAAAACACGAGAAACTACCATTCGATAAAGTAGGAAGTCACGAAAGTAGGAAGTCACGGGCCTCACGATCGGCAATAATTCCAATCCTGCATGGGTTATCAAATAGCATGCCAATTCGCACGAATCGGAATGCTTTGCCTGCCATCTACGCCAGAATGGCAGTGGCGGAAGGTAGAAAAAATTCCCCTGGGCATCTTAAAATTTCATGATGGCTCGCAGGGTCGCACACTGAGTGTGCTCCATTGCGCAGTAGTGTGCGTTGCCTCGGCGTCCCTTTAGGGCTGGGATTGGCGACGACTGGAGGCGAGCGAGCAAGCTTAGAAGATAGGCTTGTGTTACCAGTTGCAGGTCTCTGACGCTACCCAGCGAGAGTCACAAAACGCTGGACGAGTAAGTGACGGTATGTGGCCCGAGACCACCGGAAATGATGACCCAGTAGAAACAGTGTCAGCGAATAAATTGTTGGCACTGCGGTTTTGGCACGGAGTTGTGAGCGCGGAGTGACAGTATCAGACATCGTAAGTTACAGAGTCTCTTCTGATCGCTCAGCTTCGCTAGCAGTATTAACGGCGTACTTCTTAGCGTCCAGTTGGAGAATCTTTGAGGTTGAGTCGCGTGCCAGCGTCATTACCTGCTGGTCCACCAGGTGGCGGTGGTAGTACGAGCGAGTTGTTATTCTTGCTTTCGAGGTCAATATAATGCTTAAGTAATTGGTGAACCGTTTTAAATTCCTGTCGTGATGCGAGCGAACTGTACTGTGGCTCACTCGCAATAGTGTCGTAGCGTTGTAGAACTTGTTTTAGTGCTTCGGTATTAGCTGCTGACTCCTCGGCAAATAATTCACCCGGGAGTGCGAGATATTGCTGCCACTGTGGATCCAGCAGATCGAAAAGTTGTGGCCCAATCGTTTGCAGTTGTTGGCGAATGGCGGCGGCCTCATCGAGCTTCAATTCATTTGGAATGTTAAGCGTGACGGCCGTTGAATCGCGACTCTCAGGAGAGGTTGTGACATTGGGAGTCGGTAGTCCCGCTACGTCTCCTGAAGTAGCTTTCGTCAACAGGCGAACTAATTCGAGAGCCGAGGGAGGGATACTGGGTTGTGGATTCTGTCCCGGTACGTTCTCCGCGGGAGCGGGCTTGTAGTACTCGGCGTTAGCTAACGGATCGACTTGTATTTTCGAGCCGTCGAAAGAAACGCCGGCAAATAGACCACGGCTGCGGGAATAGGAATAGATTTCAGCTTTTAATTCGGTGTCTGTACCCGCAGCTGCTTGTCGGCCAATTGGCCCTGCAGCGGCTGCTGCGTCAACTCCGAGTGTAAACTTGCCAGTGAAGATTCCTTCAACGCTGCGACGAGATTTAAACACCAGAATGACATCTGTTGCCTGAACGCCCAACTGCCAGCCAATATTTCCGCCGGTAAGTGTAATGAAGATCGGAGCTCCCCAGCGATTCTGATCGTCGCGAACAATCAAGACGCCATGTCCTCGACGGACTCCGACGATGAAGCTCCCTTTGATCACATTGGGAACAATCGCTACTCCGTATGCATCACGCAGTAGTTCTTTCGGTATACCTTGAAGCGCTAAGGTGTCGATCTCCTTGAATACTTCAATCGATTGAGTGACTGTCGTCTCTTCTCGGGATTGGGCCTGTAGTGGCAGTGCGAAGCAAGCGGAGAGCATCACCATCAGGGTTGTGATTCGAGACCATTGCAAAAATGCGAGCGACATAGCGATATCCATATCAAGCTTATTCTAGGTGATGATACTTGGCTTTATAAAAAGCTGGCGAATCCCTGTTAGCTCTATTCTAGAAAATAGGTGGTCGGTGTCGACCACAGTTTCTGCTCTCGCACTCTTTTCGTAGTTTCTTATATGAATTGTTTGCTATCAAAAGAGAACCATCGGGATATCGACTCACTCGTTTAACCCGTATGCCGATAGGCTAGGTCTGCTACCGTTTGGGTCCATACTCAGCAAAGCTGAGACTGTCCCACCTCTGTCCGCTGTGAGACTCGACCCAGACGGATAGGGTGTTTGATGATTGGTAGTTTGAGCTCCAACGGTAGCAGACCTGACCCACTCGTTTAACCCGTATGCCGATAGGCTAGGTCTGCTACCGTTTGGGTCCACACTCAGCAAAGCTGAGACTGTCCCACCTCTGTCCGCTGTGAGACTCGACCCAGAAGAAAACAGAAGATTTGGTGATTGGTGGTTTGAGCTCAAACGGTAGCAGACCTAGCCTAGCGGCGTACGGGTTAAACGATTTCCGCTCACCACAACCACTTGCCCATTGCTTGTTTCACCTGTGTCATCGGTCCGTGCGCTACCGTTTGGGTCCACACTCAGCAAAGCTAAGACTGTCCCACCTCTGTCCGCTGTGAGACTCGACCCTGACGGATAGGGTGTTTGGTGATTGGTGGTTTGAACTCAAACGGTAGCAGACCTAGCCTAGCGGCGTACGGGTTAAACGATTTCACTGCGCCGACTAGGCAAGCGGAGAGTAGCAGCCCGAGTGGTAGCCGACCTAGCCTGACGGAGTACGGGTTATGCAAGTTATCTTCCCAGCAGTATGTGAGCGTTGTATTCAGTTGCCTTGGTGGTGATTATACTCCACACTCTCTTCTTGCGGCGAACGTTCGCGAGACCAGTTGAGATGCGAATTATTGTTTAAATAGTTGTATGAAGGTGTGAAATGGAAAGTGAAACTACCTTGCGACGATGGTTAGTCGTCAGTGTAGGTTTGTGGCTTTTCATTTGTGCCTCGACTGGTGTGTGGCAATTCTTGCATGCTCGGAATCAAGCACGCGCGGGTGAAGAAGCCGCATTGCGAGTCACGGCGCGACGCTTAGCATGGAATCTTGCTGAGTCTACTCGTGATCAAATCGATACTGAACTTCAGAGTAGTTTGCGGGGCTGGGAAGGGCTTGACGCTCTTCTGAAAAAGGATGTATCGCCTTCGCTGGTTAGCGATCCGCAAGCAATGACAGGAGCGGAGATTGGTGAAGACGTCGGTCCTCTGATTTTCGAGCAAGGACCTATTAATTGGTTGATCCAGTCGGAAGGTGAATTGCGTGTTTCGGTCGATTTACTTTTTCGAGCGAAAGATGGTCAATTTCATTCTCTAAAAGTATCGAGACCTGCGGCGGATTTTTCCTTTTGGGTTTGGGGATCGCTTGCCCCTTGGGGGCTGCTGTCTTTGGTTGGTTGCCTTTTGCTTTATTACGTAATTAAATTACCCAATCAGCAGACAATCTTAGCTAATCAACGACTGTTGCAATGGGCTACTGGTCTCAATACCCAAGTGGAGGGTGGTCCGCGCG
>JAUMAI010000278.1:0-9298 GCA_032116775.1 Pirellula sp.
CTCGTTGTTGAATGCATTGTCGGAAACTTCAACCGCTATTGTTAGCCCGCAACGAGGAACGACCCGCGACTACATTACTGTAACTCTTGACTTTGAGTCGGTCACGCTCGAACTGGTGGATACTGCCGGACTTGATGCTTCGTTAAACTCGGAGATCGATAGTCAATCCCAGGAGCGAACACGAGCCCAACTTCAAGAGGCCGCATTAGCGGTTTTCGTAATCGATGGTACGGCAGCGGAAAAAAGTGAATTAGATCTTTTCGCAGAAGTTCATCGCTTGTGTTCCTTCATTCCTTGGTTGATCGTGATCAATAAGGCTGATTTGTGGCGTCGTGAAGATATCGAGCATCATTGGCAGAAAGCCAAAAGAGCGCACCTAGAAATTGGCTCAGGCATACCGATACGATATGTGTCCGCCAGTGTTGGGGATGGTATCGGGGATTTGAGGCAGTGGCTTAAAGAAGAAGTGGTAAAGCTCACTGTCGATGAAGGGATGTCGATGCTGCCTGCAACAGCTAATCGTTGTCGAGATAGCTTGGAGCGATGTGGTGCCGCTTTGGAAGCTGCGATTGAAATGACTGGAGAAATTCCGCTGCGAGAAGAGTTTATCGCTGCAGAGATTCGTCTGGCTATGGAGGAGCTAGGCTGGATCGCAGGCGAAGTTTACACGGATGACTTGCTCGATCGTATCTTCAGTCAGTTTTGCATTGGGAAATAAACAGCTCAGTATTCAGTAGGTTGCTAACGGGTTAGTAACCGTTGCAAGTCGCTCACTTTTTGGATAATTGTGACTGAGCTATTACCGCTTCTTTTTGGGACGGTTTGGTGCATCCTCGCCACTTGCGGCGGAATCCATGCTGCTGTTATGGCGAAGGCGATTGATGATAATTAGTGCGTCCATGGCTCCAAGGTGCCCATCGCCATTTACATCAACGAAGTCTGGTGTTCCTTTCGTTGATCGCGAAGAAGCGAAATGCGATAGTTGATGTGGGCCCTGTGCATTGAGTCTATTGATCACGATCAGGGCATCAGTGGCGTTAACGTTGCCGTCACCATTCACATCGAGAGGGCTTGAGCCGTTAGTCCACGGCATCGAGTTTACTAGAACCTCAATTCGAGCTGAAAGTTCTATTTCTTGAGAGGAGTCCAAGAGACTCTGGGCGGAGACGGTTAGGTCGACATACGGATCGTCAGCTTGCACTAGGGCGATATCGGAGCGTAGTTTGAGCATGCCACCGACAATCTCAAAGCGTTGATCAGAAACCGAAAATTGATATGGTTCTGATACATCTTGGTCTACGACCCGAACCGGTCCCACAATAGCGCCCGCTAGTCTCTCAAGAACTGAATTACCACCGATGAAAATAGCGCTCGGAGGATCATTGCGATTGGTAACCGTAATGGTGACGGTAGTCTGTCGTGAGTTCGACGACAATGCGGTGTTGTCGCTACCTTCAATTACCAAAACCACCTTGGGTTCTGTTTCAAAATCAATTGGGCTGTTGGCCTTTGCCATCAGCGTGTTGCCAATAATTTCAAACCGATCGTCTGATACGGACCAAGTCCATTCGGGAGGTGGTGTTTCGCCGTAGAGCAGAATAGTACCAACTTCGGTTGAATCGTTACTATTTTCGGGCAGTGGTGTGGTGAATACTTTTAAGCCATTGTCGCCAACGAAGTCATCTTCACCTTCCCCATGGGAGGCGACAACAAGCCAGTCGGAGGAACCGCCGAAAAGTCGAGCCGAGGGATCGAACTGATCCTCACCCTGAAAAACGGTATCGAATGCTACGGCGTTCAGCGGTGCATATAGAGGAGCAAGTTGAGCTGTCTCAAGTGTTGAAGCAATGGCGTCGTTTAAGTTAGATGAGTAAAGACCTTGCTGTGTTCTAGGCAAAGCGATGATGTCGCCGGTGACACCAAATTCTACTTGAAACGTTACGATTCCATACCGATCCGAGGTAGCCGTTGGCTCAGAGGTATCGAATACGTGATTGCCGTTCAAATCGACAAAGGCTAATTGGTGGGCAGCAGGAAGATCCACCTGGGGATCATAGGCGTGGGAGCGATTCACATCCTCAAAAACTAAGGCAGACATCACTGCGAAAAGTTCTCGATTTTCCAACGCATCAACCGCCAAAACGCGGTAGGGAGAATTCGAGAAACAAACGCGATTACCAGCCAGTATCAAGCCGACATTGTGAGGACCGAAATGCAACAGCAGTTTTTGTATTTGCGATAAAAGTGGCGAACCGCTTGGCCAGCGAGCGCAGTGCCTCAGCAAGCGTCGCAAGATGCGATCGCCTGATAACTGATTTCCTAGATGGTTACCACCTTTACCGAGGCTCATTCTGCCATCCTCCACCTACTTGGATGAGCATCAAGAGGATGCTCTGTCTCCAAATCGCCGATGAGTCGTACCCCAAAAATACCAAATTATCCCAGCGCGAGGGAAGAGTTTGGTAGAGACTTCGTGTCGAATTATTGAAAATCAGAAAGATGGAGTCTCAGAAGACGCCTCGGCGTATCAGTGTTCCTGGGTACGCCGAGGTGTGGATTGGCCTGAGGTGCTTAGCCCCTGAGGTGCTTAGCCCCTGAGGTGCTTAGCCTACGGAGGATTCCAAAATGGATTCTAGCTTCGCTTTTCCTGGCATCCCGACGATGCGTTCGGTGACTTCGCCATTTTTGAAAACCAGGAGAGTCGGAATGCTGTGAATTCCATACTGCTGTGCAGCTTGCGGATTATCGTCGATATTGACCTTGCCCACTTTGACGCGACCGGCGAATTGAGCGCCGATTTGGTCAATCAATGGTGCGATCTGACGGCATGGCCCGCACCAAGGGGCCCAAAAATCGACCAAAACTGGTTCACTCGATTGAATTACATCGGAGGCAAAACTGGAGTCGGTGAACTCGTGTACATGTTCGGACATCAAACAATCTCCACAATCAAATGCTGCAAAGCCCCAAGCGAAACGGATCGGTCAGCCTGATCGCAACGGACCGGTTTCAGTGGGGGATTCTAGGCAACTAACGTTACTTGTCAATTGAGCAAACACTTCTTCTTGGTGATTCGCTCTGAGCAATCTAATAATTTGTGTACTAGCCAAACGGTTTCTCATTCGCCAAGCACCGCAATTGTCGGTTGCTTGTTGTTCTCAGTAATGCACGCGACGCAGATAAACCAACCACTCTGTCACCAGTAGTCCTACGGCCAAGAGGGTCAACCAGCGCCAGAATTCGGTACGCGACGGCGAACTCCCGTTACTAGCCAAAACAGTCTCGGCACCGAAGGTTATTTTTTCAGTCGGTTTGAGTGAGCCTTCTTGAAGACTGAACAGGTTTACGGCAAAACGATCCAGTAAGTTCAGATTTTCAATGTTAGTCACGCGGTGGATGCCGGGATTATCGGTCTGGGTGAAGGTGAATTGCGAAAGAGAGCCGCGCGGGACCTGTGTCTTGCTTCCGTCCGGTAGTTCGACTTGAACCTCGTTGACGCTCGCACCAACTGCTAACGAGATGGGTTGGCCTGGGAGAATACTTCTGGCAACCGAATCGGCGGAGGTATTTCCAAGTGTTTCGAGAATGTTGAGCAAGAAAATAGGGAAGCTGCGGCGAATGGGCCAGTCGGTGTTGGCGACCCAGGCTTCTTGCTCTCGCCTGAGAAGTGGGACACTGCACACGACGTCGATAAATGGTCCACGTGGCGCCGTGGCCATTATCTGACCACAATCTGCCTCAATTAGTTTCGTTCCTCCGTCGGGGCTGAATAGAACCTGTCCTTCAACCATTCGCACAGTGCTCATCTCTAAATATTGCATGAGCGGATGGTCTTTAAGGATATCGATTACAAAAATTGGGCTGGCTGTTTCTCCTAAACTCCAGCCTTCCACCGGAGGGATTGCACCGAAAAATAGCGTGTTGCAGGCGGGCATTTTTTTAGGAGATACCATGTCGAAGATCACCAAATCGTAGCTGCTTGCTTCGACGGCTCTCGCATAATCGGGAGTTTCAAGGAATACAGGTTCGACAATTTTAGTCCGGGAGATTTTGGAAGCTTGGGTTGTGCCAAGCCCCAATTCCAGCGACTTGTTGCCTGCTGTCACTAACAGCACCTCTACAGGTTTGGGAGGTGCCAGCGTGGTGTAGGCTGCATTGTCAATTGCCAAGTGATCTGCCGCTGTGATTCGAAATTCCAGATCTCCTTGCTCGATATCGTTCAATTGGAATGAAACCCCTTTTTCTTCGCCAGCTGCCAGTTTGACTTGGGTTGCATCGAGCAAGTCATCGTTGAGATACAATTCTGTGGCGACGGTTTGTTCGATATTCGAGTGATTGACTAGTCGTCCATAAATTTCGATTTCATTGGGACGGTCAGGAGTTCTCTCTGCCGTGAAGGCAACAATGCTGATATTGTTGGCGCTGTCAGTACCGATCGGGAAGTATTCAGCTGAGAGATTACCGAGATCGAAGTCATCAATGTCGGGAAAGCCACCATCTGAAAGGATATAGATTTTAGCCGGAAGTGCTTCGGCCACTTGAATATCATTTACGTTACTCACTTCACTTGTTCGACCAGGATTGGCCAAGCCAGAAGCTGCCCGCAGGGCCTCTCGTATATCCGTAATCCGATTCGTGGGTGTGATGTTTTCTACAGCAGTTCTCAATTGGCGTCTGTCGGAAGTAAATCCCTGCTTGATCTCTGCTCGATCCGAAAAAGCGATTACCATGCCGACATCATCAGTATCCATCGTGTCAATCATTTGCAACGCCTTCTCTTTGGCTTGGGCCAAGCGGTTTGGCGAAGCGTCTGTCGCTGACATGCTGGCTGAGTGATCGATGAGAAAGATGGAGCGTTCTCCCAGCTCAACGCTGCTGCGGCAACCTGGCCGTAGTAAACCCAGTAAAGCGAGAGCTACTGCAAGAAGTTGGATGTAGAGGAGGATGTTTTTTTGTAGTCTTTGCCAGAAACTATTGACGTGCAAATCTTCTATGGTGCGTTTCCAGAGATAGGTGCTTGGTACTACCAGTGGAGCACGTTTCAGTTTCAGAAAATATAAAGCGAATATAGCTAGTGGTATTAGTAAAACGATGGCCCAGGCCCAGCCTGGTATGGCTGGAAGAAAACTCATTGAACGAGCCCTCGTTCACGAAGATACTGAGTTACTACCAAATCTACTGCATAATCGCTTGGTGTTAGTAAATAGGTTATCGAGCGACGCGAGCAGAACTGCTTGGCTTGGCTGATGAATTGCTCCAGTGTGTCGCGATACTTCTTGAGCACCGATCGGTTGATAGTGATTTCAGTCTCATCTTTATCTTCCGAGTCAATGAGACGCATGTCACCAATGAAAGTTGGGTTCAGTTCTTCTGGACTCAACAGATGAATGAGATAGACATCCATCTGTTGGGCAACAAGCATTCGCAAGGCGGTTTCATAGCCTCTCTTGTCCATAAGATCGCTGATTAAAACGACGATACCTTTCCGCGAATTACGCAGTGAAAATCGTTTGATGCCTTCCAGCAAGGAAGCCGATTCGTTTGGCTCGATTCCACCGATCAGATCAAGCAGCCTCCAAAGATGATTGCGGCCTCGCATAGGAGTGGTCGTTTTAAGGCCGCCGAGAGTGTCTATTTGAATTCGGTCCGAACGACATAAACCGATGAATCCCAAAGCAGCCGCCAATTGCTGGGCAACACGTAGCTTGGAAGGCGTCCCGAAGGACATCGACACCGAGGCATCGATGAGGCAATAGAAGTGTAGGTCTTCTTCTTCCTGAAAAAGTTTTAGGTACAGCCGATCGAGGCGAGCAAACAAATTCCAGTCGATAAAACGTAGGTCATCCCCTGATACGTAGCTGCGATAGTCTGCGAATTCGACACTTTCCCCTTTTCGCTTGCTGCGTCGCTCGCCCTTCATGCGACCGCGAAAGACCTTCCGCGTCACTAATTCCAGCCGTTCTAGCCTGGCCATCATTTCCGGCGTGAGCAGGCTGTTCGGTTCGGTCAGTGACATGGATTGCGTCGTCCTTCAGTTACCAGTTATGCCCCAGTGACGCTGATTGTAGCATTTGAAAAGGGGCGAAGAAGCCTTGTCCGAGCGATAAAGAAAACGAAAAGTCGCGCTGCAATGGATGGGAAGCCTCGGCTATTTGGGGAAATGCCCATGCGGATTGAAGAGGCGATTCAAGGCATGTTCAGAATGCCACCGATTCGCAGCAATCAACGGGAGTCTCTGTTTTCGGGGAGATGTCTCGGGCGGGCCGATCAATTACAATTAGCAAGGTTCCCTGATATCGAGAGTCCAATTAGGTTCGGGACATTTCTACGGGCTGAGATGGCATATTGGCAATATGCTGCAAATTGAGCAGAGGTCGATTGTGAATGAAAGATAAACGGCAAGCGAATTTCATTGCCGACCTTATTGCGTCATCGGTCGCGCCAGCGCTGGTGATGGGGATGATCTATTGTCTCATCAGCTTTCTGATATTGGTCTTTTATCGAGATGGATTTCAGACGCGAGTCAATTACATCTTCGCACTCTATATTTTCGCCTCGGTCTTGATCGCGAGAATTGCGATCGAACAGGGGCGGGCCTATTCGCTTGGTTACACTGTCGCCCTTGGATTAGCGACTCTTGTGGTGATTGGACGCTTTGTAGTCTTTCATGGGCCTTTTGCTGCACTGAGTCCAATAATCAATATTGGTTTACTCGCCTTGGTAGGCTATTTGGCAGATAGAATCGTATTTGACTGTACCTTGGTGGAGAACGATCGGGACACGTCGGGGGAAGGTCTACTTCAGTCGTTGGGCTTGGTTCGCAGCGAACTTTCTAAGCAGGAATCAAAGAATTCAGCTGCGCAGCCGAAGAAGCGAAAACGAAAGCATAACCCGGGAGTGACGATCTTGTACTTCGCGCTGCTGGCGATTCCCCTTTTCGGAATCGGCCAGCTGTTTCTGCCGAGTGGCAATGATGCAGTTCGGCGCTCTGCACTCTATCTTCTCTGCGGCTATTTTCTAACATCCTTTTCGCTCTTAGTGACAACCAGCTTTCTGGGACTCCGCCGCTATCTAAATCAACGCGGTGTGGATGTACCCGTTGGATTTACCATGACTTGGCTCACGATGGGCTTGGTTGGCACAATTGTGTTTTTGACAATATCGTTGTTCTTACCTCTACCAGGACGTGAACTAGGTTTATTCGATTTACCATTTCAGATTCGCGCCATGGAGGGACTCACGGCACATCGTTTCGGCTGGGGAAATGAAGGTGTTCCAGACAATCAAGCGCCCTCAAGTAATGTCAATCCAGCTGTTGATTCGTCTTCCTCTGAAAATATTGCTAATGGAAATGGCCAGAACTCATCTTCCCGTAGTGGCCAAAGTTTTGAGTCGAGCGAGGGCTCAGGTTCCCCTGGTTCCGATTCATCAGGTTCTAATTCGTCAGGTTCTAAGGGTGAATCTTCCCAAGGCAGTGGCAAGTCTGGTGGAATGACGCGCAGCAATTCTCAGTCTGATTCTTCGACTGGAAGCAATTCAGAGAGCAACGAATCCAGTAGCGGGTCAGGTACCAGTGGTAAGCCATCTGGTGGCGGGGAATCCCGTGGTAGCGACGGAGAGTCTTCCACTGGCAGCAATACAAGCGGAGGGACGACATCCAGTAATAAACCTACAGGAACTAGTGATGGTTCTTCGTCGCAATCGGCACAAAGCGAGTCTTCTGTTGGCTCGAAGGATTCAACGAACTCGGCCGATGGAAACGGATCTGATAATTCATCGCAGTCTCGATCGACCGGTGGCGCAGGGGAGTCGAATCAAGCGTCCTCTCAAAATGGTGAGCAAGGTCGTTCATCTTCTGGAGCGACAGGACAGGATCCGAAATCGTCAGCCGAAAGCGGCAGTCGCGATAACGCCCAGGCAAATTCGGGGCAAGCCGATGGTGCAATGGAGCAACGCTCGGAAGATTCTGCAAACTGGGGCGAGCAGGCGTTGGAACAGACCAGCTCGTCGAGCTCTCAGTCAACTTCTCCTGCAGAGAACTCCAGCTTCAATTTTGATTTTGGAATGACGTTCGCTGCACTTTTTAAATGGATTACCATTGCCGTTTTGCTGTGCATTGTCATTTATTATGCCTTAACTCACCGAGATGAGTTGCGAAAGCTACTTGCTGACTTAAGGGCTTGGTGGAACAGGTTATGGGGGATTGCAGAAGATGACAGTCTACCTGCGGAACTTCGCGATGAAGCGCAATCGGCTGCTCAGCGCCGCAGGTTCTCTTCTTTCGCCAATCCCTTTAACAGGCGAGGTGGCTTCAAGGACATGCCGGAATTGATTCGGTACACATTTGCTGCCTTGGAAGCCTGGGGAGCCGAACGCGGAGTTGTGCGCGAGGAAGAGCAAACTGCAGAAGAGTATTTGAAACGTTTGGTAACTCAATTACCAAGGTGCCAGGAAGAGCTCTTTGCCTTGGCAACTGCTTATGGACGACTCGCCTACGCGGGTGGCAGGAATATCTCGTTAGAGCCTGCGGCTGTACAAAAAATTTGGACGGTGATGGAGCAGTCTGCCGTCGCGACTACGGTCACTTCTACGATCTCGACCGCTTGATACAATATCCCCGAACGCTTGCTTCGTTTTCATGTGGCCCGCGAATTAGCTGGAGCAAGCAAAAGACTTCGCAGCCGATATTTCAACGGAAAAGGGGATAACAGTGTCCGATGTCAAGGCGATGTACGCTGAAGCAGAGAGGCTTAAAGATAGTGGCGAGGATGTTGCAGCGATCAATTTGCTGAATGATTTGTTGAAAATCGATGCCTCTCATGTGTTGGCACACCTAACAATTGCTCGTCTTTATACGCGCACCGGGCAGCATGAGTTAGCGATCGCCCACGGAGAAAAAGCGTGTACCTTGGAACCTACGGATGGCTTTAATTTCACAGCCATGAGTGTTACTTACCAGAGAGCTTATGCCGGAACTGGAGATCACAAGTACATTGCCATGGCTGAAGAAGCGATGGCGAAAGCTAGAAACATCCAGCATGGCTTTTAATTAACGATTCAGTCCGGTCTTCAAGATCTCAGACAAGGAGCATGGTGTTTCATGGCAGCATCGCAAATAGCAGAAGCAGGGTTGGAGCAGTTTCCCCTAAAAGGATTGCGTATTCTGCTATTTGTTGGGGATATCTACGAAGATTTGGAGTTGTGGTATCCCAAGTTGAGGCTTGAGGAAGCTGGAGCGACATGCGTGGTAGCAGGCGAAGAACGGGGTAAAGTTTACGAAGGAAAAAATGGCTATCCC
>JAUMAI010000279.1:0-7818 GCA_032116775.1 Pirellula sp.
CACCAGATAGCCGACAATGATCGCCAAATCGATTGCCGTTACCCCACCCACATCCATCGCTAGCCCCGCCATGAACATCATTAGACTTAAAGAGAGTTCCATTCCGCGCCAAGTGCAGACAGTGTAGACTATCGTGAGGTCAGATCGCAATCGAATCCCACCCTTGCTGCCATAAAAGCAAGGAGAGTAGTTCTCTAAATGAGCTTCCAGAAAACCATATGAAACTCGACCAACTCACCACCGAAAGTATCCTTCCGGAAAGCCGGAATCTCGATGAGCTTTCGCCACTGCAGATCGTCGAATTAATGAATCGCGAAGATGCGAAAATTGCGGCAGCTGTAGCAGCAGTCAAAGAGCCAATCGCAGCAGCGATTGAGTTGATCACGGATCGTATGCGGCAGGGTGGAAGACTTATTTATGTCGGTGCCGGAACCAGTGGACGTCTTGGCGTGTTAGATGCTAGTGAATGTCCCCCGACCTTCAGTACGCCACCGGAGCTTGTGCGGGGAATTATTGCCGGCGGATACACGGCCCTCACGACAGCTATCGAAGGTGCGGAAGATAATTCAGAAGCTGCGGTCGAAGATCTTAAAGCTCATCGCTTGCAAGCTTTAGACGTAGTGATGGGAATCGCAACCAGTGGGCGGACGCCCTATGTGATTGGTGCTCTACGTTACGCCAAATCTCTGGGTTGTGGCACTATTGCTTTCAGTTGTAACCACAACTCCGAGGTTGGCCAGTTGGCAGATATCGCGATTGATGTTGTGGTCGGAGCAGAAATCCTATCAGGCTCAACTCGTCTTAAATCAGGCACAGCGACCAAGATGGTACTCAATATGCTCAGCACTGGTACCATGATTCAATTAGGTAAAACCTATGGCAACTTGATGGTTGATCTAAAGGCAACCAATATCAAACTCAAAGCGCGGGCAACCAGGCTGGTTCAACTGATTTGCGAAGTTGATGAAACCCAAGCTCAACATACCCTTCAGCTCGCCAATGGTGAAACCAAAACTGCCATTGTCATGCTCCGACTCTCGCTTGATGCTGAAAGTGCTCGTCGACGCTTACATCAAGCAAAAGGTCAGTTACGAGCGGCACTCAATAATTAGGTGAACCTCCGATAAACTGCTTCAGCGGTGAGTCGAGCCAGGCTACTTCCTGTTCAAACCTTTGCTCGCTTACTTCGTCGCTTAGGCTGACGCACAACGCGAGCCCGCTTGGACGTCTTTTGCAAATAGATACCAGCTTCTCGAAGCATTCGCCCCACATGATCTGCGTTGTATGAGATCTTGAATCGCTTTCGTATAATTTCCGCTAGGCGAGCTGTTGTCCAACTATCAGTTGGGTACCCTGCATTCGTGGCGCCCGCTTTTATGATCCTGCGCAGTTCCTTGAGCTGTTCATCCGAAATCCTCCGTGTATTCACATACTGAGGAATCGCTCTGATGGCTCTCTTGCCACCATCCCGCACCAGTGCCTTCCACTTCTGCACCGTTTGCCGGACAACGCCGATTTCATCAGCCACCTCTCCCGGCTTCATTCCAGATCGTAGCAAGTCGATGGCTCTTCGGCGTCGAGCCTCCAAATCCTCTGCTGCTCCCCTCGGTCTCATACTCTACTCCATTAGCATCGCTGCAGTATCTAAGCCGAAAGCTGTTGTCGATACTTCCCATCCTTGGGTAGGCCTTCGTCATGCGAAATCGTCGCTAGGATATAAGTAGACGGTGATTTGCTCGCCTCATTTACTCCCAACGAATCCTGAACAAGTTTCTCACTCGGTTCTGGCTACAGTATCACCATTCGTTCCATTCTTGAGTCGGTTTAAGATGCCTCGGAAACCAACCCCGGACGGTTGGGTAAGTACGACGCGAAATCCGATATCTCTACCTTTTCGCCAAGCGTATTCCCATGATCTCTGCGCCGACCGACAGCGGATGGGTGGACTCAGACAACTCCCGCCGCGGACAATACGCGAAGTCGAATCGCCAGCACTGACTGCTTGCTCACCCTTCTCCATATACGACTCGATGTGACTACTGCACCATTCCCACACATTGCCGTGCATGTCACAGACTCCCCAAGGATTGGGAGACTTCAATCCAACTCGCTGAACCTGACGACCAGAATTGTTCGCGTACCAAGCGTAATCACCAAGATCGAATAAATGCTTTCCAAAACTGTACGCGGATCGCGTCCCTGCTCGACATGCATACTCCCATTGGGATTCGCTGGGTAACGAATAAACACGTCCATTTCGCTCCTCAGCCCGCAATTGTGAAAGCCTTTGGCAAAACTCGACGGACTCAAACCACGTCACGCCCGTTATCGGTAAATCGCTCTCACTCTTATCGGAAACAACCTGAGGATGCTCCGTAGCTTGCCCCATCACCGCTCGATATTGAAGCTGGGTGATAGGGTACTTGGAGATAAAGAATGTCTCACGAATCGTCACTCGATGTAAACTTTCGCTGTTATGCCGCCCAACCTCGTTTTCACTTGACCCCATGAAAAACGAACCAGGGCAAATCGGTATCAAGACGATACCAACGCTATTGATACTACTGGCACGATTAAATACAGATGCACCAGATAAATGTATGGACATAAATCCAGCCTAATCATTTTCTTATTTCGATAAGACACTTGTGAAGATGCGTGAATAGTCAAGCATCTACAACGACATTTGCCTTCTATGTCCCCATCACCAATGCATTCCGGATCCTCTTCGATTTCCACCACTCCTATGACAAGGCATCACCGGGCTAATTTCGGAGGAGCTTGAGTTATCGCCTGATCGTGCCACGATACTCATCACGCATCAGATAGCTACCGCGTGTCGGAATGATCTCGGCAACCACACGGAACCCAACGTCAGCCTGCCTGGTAGGATTACTTGTCAGATCCTTCGGGGAAACAGCGCGACTGGCTGAGCGGCATTCCCTAGCTGAACTAAAGGCAGATCCTCCCCTGATCACACGAACGTGACGACTCTCGTTTTTCGAATCTTGTAGACCCGACATGGAACGCTCCGCCACATATCCGTCACCGCACCATTCCCACACATTTCCATGCATATCAAACAGTCCGAAGAGGCTTGCTTGTTTTTGCGCCACCTTCTTGATGCGTCCGTCACTGTTACTCTCATACCAAGCAAATTGATTAAGATCTTGCTCGCTTAATCCGAAACAGAACGCATTCGATGAGCCGGCACGGCAGGCGCATTCCCACTCCACCTCGGTAGGCAGCCTGTAGCGGCGCCCAGCCTTAAGTTCTTGTGGATTCTTTGAGAGCTTCTCGCAGAACTCCACAGCCTCCGTCCAGGTTATGCCGCTCACTGGATAATCAGCTGAATCGTTTTCATCACCCGAATTCGCTGACCTATCGGATCCTAAAACAGAATCCGACTCGCTGGGATCGAATCCCATAACCGCTAAAAACTGACCGCGGGTTACTTCCGTTCGTCCGACGTAAAAAGTTCGAACTATTTCTACTTTCCGTAGTTGCTCGTCGCGATCTCGACCAGGTTCCTCATCTGCAGAGCCCATCTGAAAAACAACCGGCTCCACCACGACCAGTTCCTGGCCAATGCTGTTGACAAATGATTTTTCGACTGATTGAGCCCTCAGCGGGAAGATCGTTCCCGCAATCAACAGAACAAATAGAACTACTTGGGCTAGAAGATGAGTCGTTACACAGCGCGCCAAAATAGTGGCTGGCGCGGACAAAGCACCGTGAATCAGAGACGATCGAACAGAAAACATCGCTTCCCAGTTATCAAAAGAAAGCTACGAACTCGATATTGCCAGCAACCACCAACGCCCTAACACTTTTCGGAATAATCTTGCGTTGAGAGAAATGGCTCCTCGGTGAAAACACGATAATGCGCTTTTTGGCACAAAAACGCTCAGCCGCTGCCAAATCGCGCAAGAGTGTTCTGGGGCGAGTCCGTCTTAACGACTGAGACCAGATTTCTGCGATTGCTCAAGATTCTCGCCAGCAGATTAACCAGCTCGTAGCGATGGAAGGCGATGTGATTCCCATACCACACCCATCGGATTGCAGCATGCCAAGGAATCGACACTAATCCTTACATCTGCATGGGAGCATTCACGAATAGAGGCGCCCTGATTGAAGACTGATGCGCGGAGGTTGGCAAAAACGGTGTGCGTACCGTATTACGCTCTTCTTCAATTACCAACGTTTTTGCGAATTCTTCCTTCCTTTGATTTCACATGACCTGCCACTCAGAGTCAGTTAGTTATCAGTGACAAATCCGGAATAAGATTGGTAAAATTAAGATGAGCACAAACCTTTGCTATGGCTTAGGGACAGGGCGTTTCGCCTCTTCTTGCTGAGACGCAAGGACTCGCAATTGGGAATCGGCCAACTCCGCGAGACCGGCCCCCCGATAAGCCACCACCAGCAGCTCACGAATCGAGAGATCATTCGGTTGAATGGCAAGGGCCTTTTCCAAACTAGCAACGGCATCGATATATCGTGTCTGAGCAATCCGAATCTCTGCCTGAGTCTTCAGTAACCAGGGACTTGCCTTATCAAGGCTAATCGCGCGATCAATTAAGGTTTCGGCACGACTTAGTTCCGCTGGATTCTCCTTCATCAATAAGTACGCCAGATTGTTCATGATGAGAGGCGAATTCGGAGTGAGTTTATCCGCAATCTCAAAGTGAGTTCGCGCTTTAGTGAAATCTTCCAGTCGATGGGCCTCGGTACCGAGAACAATATGTGTCAATGCAGTCGCTTTACCATTCGCCAAACATGCTTCGAGAAACAACTTCATATCAGGGGTCAAATTCGAACCGATTGCGATGACATTGTTAAGTTCCTTTTCCAGGGTCGGATTCGTCGGATCTGCCGCCAGGGCAGCATCAAGATAGGCAAGGTTTAGCGAAACACCATCCTTATCTCTCTTTACCGTCTTACGAAAACGATAACGCCACACCTCCGATTCCATTCTCTTCCACGAATACGCAGTGGAGGCGATCGACTTACCCTTCTCGATGATATCCATAGCTTGATCTGGTTTATCCGTGAGCAAATAGACTTCTGCCAATGCCTGCAGATCCAGAGGTGTCGGTTGCTTCTCCACCCGCTGCTCCAAGAGAGCAACAGCATCACTGATATAGCGATTCACTATCTCGCGTTTTTGGAACCTATTGGCCAGAAGTGCTAATTGAGTTACATACCTCGGCTCTTGATTTATAGCCCCTTGCAATACCTTAACAGCCTCATCGATCTCATTCTTTGTTTCCAAGATGTTAGCGTAAATCAGCCGCAATTGAGGACCGGTTCCTTCCCAGTTCATCGCCACCTTCAGATGATGTTCTACCAGTCCATGATCTATACTCTTACCTCGGTTTTGTGTGATCAGAGAATAGGCCAACCACGCATGACCAGGCAAAAAGCCCACCTTATCCACTGGGGATATTCGATGCATTAAATGCCGAGCTTGCTCGACACGCCCTGATCGCGCGTAATGCAAAGCGATAGCATACAACGACTTGGGAGATGCCTTGGTGATTTGCACCAAACGCCGATGCAAGACAACTCCAAAATTCGTGGTCAGCTCTTCCTGGATTGGCTTGGTAGAGGGAACGCTGGCCGCAGACGGCGCCTGGTCCTTGCTCTCTACTCGTTCTTTTTCCGCCAACTTTCCGTACCGCTCGATTACGGTTCTTGTCGGAGTGCATATTCCAACAACTACGACCAAGACAGGCGCAGCAATTCCCAGAATCAGCAGCATCACCAATAGAAAAATGCTCTTCCATTGGCGCGACGACGTCCAATCTCGTTGCGTCTCCAACAACTCACCGAGCAGAACCTCTGGGTTGGTCAGCATTGCAACCCAGCGATCCCGAGTAGTGCTGTGCTCATCATCTTTCTTCGATGCGGAGCCCTGCTTATTATCAATATTGAGATTGGTCATCGATAGTATTCCGCAGATTGTCCTAAGCTTAGGAACTCGATTTCGCTTGTAAACGACTACAATCCAACCATGCAATGACTTGATCGAGCATGAGTCGCATCTCATCTCTTTCTTCTAAATCAAGCACACCCACTGATTCACAGAAAAGTCGAACCTGACACCATTCAATTGACCAACCTTCCGGCCTACTGCCGGCAAATGATGAAGTAATAGGACAATCGTCCCACTTCTTTCTCGCGGGCGTGATTGTCGAGCACAGCAGATAACCGCAAAAACCAAGTTCATCCTGAAACTGCGATTCTTTTGATTCCCAACGACTGTCAGCCTCTCCTTCCCTCTCCGCTTGGCCCTCAGCCGCCTTAAGAACACGCCATCCCTGTTCTCTTAAATCATTTCTGGGATTGAGAGATCCACCATACGTCAATATCACGCTGATACTCACTTTCTTACCATCGAGATAGTATTCCCAAACTGCATTTTGAGCTTCACCCTCTCCACGCTTTATCGGTGTCATCTGGAAATTCAGTAATTTCCATTTATCGATTTGCTCGGGCAAAATGGTCTTTTCAATGGGCAGTTGGATATAACACGCATCAGCTTTTTCGACACTCTTTGCAATTTGACTTGGCAGGAGTTGTGACGCGATCTCTACCACTGCTGTGCTCGCGGAAGCCATTGATAGAAGAAGCAACAGCATGATGCCGAAAGCATAGACCGTAACGATCGCATATTTTCGCTGATCGTAGTACTTACTGTTTACAGGTGCTAACTGGCTCACCTCTTTTTCGGAATCATCCTCAGCTTCCTGAAAACTCTGAAGTTTGTTTGGCCACGAAAACAACCATGTCAATCCCGCTGGAATTAACATATCGTTGGAAAACCCATGAGTTACCAGAGGCTCAAAGATTCGCTCAATGAGCTTGGTTGCCAGCCATACGAAACCAAACGCATACACAAAGGACAAAAGAACCACTAGCCAATAATCCCAGCCATTGCTTAAATCCCTCGCCAGGAAATGATTGCCGATTGCAATGAGCATTACTGTGGAGTAATTGTTCATAATGATCCACAGTGGCAAGAGAGTTAACGAACACAAGGACACCACTAGGCTATTTCCACGAAGAAGTAACAGCAAACAGGTTAGAGAGATCATCGCTTCTACACCAAGTGTATGCGTTCCAATTTCTCCGATATTCAGAGTCATACCCCGCAGGTCCACTATCTGCCCTGTCATTAAATGCGGGATCGATAGCGCATCTAGGCTCACGCTACATAGCGGCGATACCAGGGAGTTAAACTGCCACTCTAATTCCTTGTTCCAGCCAGAAGGTAAGGAAACTGTCGTAAATAACACCGCGCCCATCGCGATAATACTGGGCCAAGAAAGTCGCGTTAGTAGTCCAAGACCTGCAGCGACAAGAGTTGATAGAAATGCGTAGGTGGTGTAGAGGCTCGACTTATCATAGACGCCGAAGATGAAGAAACCTAAGGAGATAATTGTCAGCAGCTCTGCCACAATTGTCCTACCTTTAGACGCGCAGCTTGGTGATCCGACCACCTGATTTCGATCCCTTCGCCATTCCCTCCACATCATGGTTGCCACGCCTACCCATACCAGTGGCATTAGGTAGTATTTCGTCTGCGTCCAAGCTCGAATGAGTTCAATCGCGACGAATGGCAGCATCACGGCGCCTGGAATCACAAAGATCCGCCAGGACCGTGAGTCATACCAGCGTCGACATATTTTTTGACACTTGTAAATCCAAGATCGAGTTTGATTCTGACGTTTCATCGCTAGATTACTTTTAGTCTACGGTGGCTAATTGTCATTTGATGCCGAAGAGAAACAGCGTCTACTTCAATATGGAGGC
>JAUMAI010000280.1:0-8289 GCA_032116775.1 Pirellula sp.
TCGCAGTCGCAAGTCTTCAACGCTGATGCGCTCCATCTTGGCCAAGTCCATGTCATCCCCAGGTGGGAAAAGATAATAAGGATCATAGGCACGGCCTAAGAATCCGGCCGTTCCCGCTTTGTTGACCACATTGCTCTCTTGCAGCGGTCGCGGCATCATCACGAATGGTAGCATCGCCGCTTCGGGCGGCTTAATGCGAGCAACCTGTGAACCGAACGTTGGATAATCTTTCGGGCTCGGAGGTTCAAGCTGTCCAGACGGACTAACTTTATCGGCAGTGTAGCCGGTATGCATCTGATAGATCGCCGCGGTATGGTTGAACAATCCCACCGGCGAATAGCTCATCGAGCGAATAAGCGTCAGCTTATCGGTAACCTTAGCGAAGTTCGGCATGAGTTCTGTCACATCCATGCCGGGCACTTTTGTATTGATGCGAGCGAATTGACTGCGCACGTTGTCTGGAACGTTATCTTTCGGATCCCACAAATCGAGATGACTTGGACCTCCTTGTAGGTAAAGCAAAATCACGCTCTTCGCTTTACCCCAGCCGGGACCGCCACCAACTGCATCGCTGGCAACAACACTTTTGCGCAACAATTGGTCTAGCGAGAGACCTAGAGTCAGCGAACCCCCGACCGTTAATAACTGACGGCGATTGATACGCGGTGTTCGATCACAATTATCTTTGCCCGACTGTCCAGGAATCACCAACATGGAATCGCTCCGTGCGAAATGCGTTGCTCAACCAGCCAATCCGAAACCGTTACGTTGTATTGCCAACTTTGCCAGCAAGTCAATTTTGCGCCTGATTTCTAAGCCGAACTAGTCTCTCTATCGGCGCGGCCATTCGTCATCAAAGCCTTACTTTCACGGAAATAGCCGTAAATGCTCTCAATCCACGTTCAGCAACCAGCGCAATCCATCTCAATATAATCCTGTTCACCACCCCGGGTCAACTTTTAACCTCAGCGGCGAACTAGGGACCATTCTACCCCTTTAATTGAGACAAACCCCACTTCCAGGCTAGCTTATATTTCTGAGATCGTACAGGAATTACAGTTCGGGCCGGGGAGCACCTGCCTAAAACCACGGCTTCCCCACCGGGTATCTGCATGAATTAGCCAAATTTTTTTTCGTCAGTTTGTACGAATTGCCCCCCGCGTCGTCACTAACTTATTGCAACGCTGTGGAACAGCCATCGGTATCCGAAGTGCCTTTCATTTCGGAAAAGCTCCCACAACCCCCAGAACAGTTCAATACCAGCGCGATTGCGCAACGGGATCGAGATAAAAATGCGATTAACACTGCGAACCTTGCTGGCCTACCTCGATGAAATGCTCGATCCAGCTGATGCCGAAAAACTAAGAGCCAAAGTCAACGAAAGCGAATTCGCAAAATTGCTAACGGCACGTTTAGAAACAGTCATTAAGCAACCTCGAATTAGCGCGCCACCGTTGGATGGCAAAGGACTCGGCTTAGATGCCAACAATATTGCTCAATACCTCGACAACACATTGGCACCCGAACGAGTTCCTGAACTAGAACAATTCTTGCTGCAGTCAGATATGCAACTCGCAGAAGTTGGCGCGTGCCATCAGATATTGGCAACGCTGTTAGAAACAGAACCTCTTGTTTCAAATGAATTGCGGCATCGAATTCGTTGCCTTGGTAGCCCACTCGAATTGGTTCAAGCTAAGCGAGATAAGAACGAGGAAAAGGTCAGCGTTGTTGGGACGACGAGTGGAAGTAATGCAGCGATTAATCCACTTAAAGAATCACCCTCCCTTTCGTCGGACCGAGCCGCCAGCCAGACATCCAAGGCTGCAGCGACATCCTCAATCCCCTCACTGGTCGACTCGGTCGTTATAAGCGATCCGCTTAGAAGTGCCGAGCAAAGCTGGACTAGGCCGTTACTTGCTGAAGAGAAGGTAACCACTGGCTCATCTGCAGCGCGTTGGTGGCGATCATTGATCAGTATTGCCATGGTGGCTTCACTCATTTTCGCCATACTGCAAGCTATAGGGCCTGTGAATCGGCTGGAATCTCTATGGCAGGGTAAAACGGAGCTGGCTTCGGAAGGCTCACTCTCGACAGAACTCCAAACTTCTGCTCAATCCTCATCAGCGAACACACCCAGCGATTCAGAAGATACGAGTTCGCCAGAACCAACCTCAACCACAGGGGAGGCTCAATCCACCAAGCTCGCAGCTCCTACCAAGAATGAGAATGATGGAGTGACCAAGAGTGTTGATTCGGGTGCCTCAGAAACAACCGATGCAGCTATGAAACCTTCTGCGGCAACGAGTGCAGCCGATGCTGCGAGCCCTGCTGTCGCGACCAATAATACGACGGCGAGCGATTCAAACACTTCCAACTTGCCACTACCAGCGGTAGCTGCTGATCAAGCACCGGCGCGAGCTGGGATACCAGTAGGAAGTGTTCAAGTCGCAAGCTGGCAACCACCGGAAGGTGACATTGCGGGACATTTACTTTTCGCGGTTGACACCGAAAACCGACAATTGTCTCGCATTGCCGCACCGACCACCTTTGTGCATGGAACACAAATATTAGTTGCTCCGGCTGCACGTGAAGACATCCAGATTAATCACGCGATCAACTGGAAAGCTTATGGCGTTACTGATTTAAGACTGACGGCAGTGCCTAACGTGACTTGGATTTCGATCGCGAACTTAATCCAAGGCAAAGCGGTTCTGCAGGATTTGCCCGTGACAGATTTCATCAGCAAACAACCTGAAGTCATGTTGCAAAACGGCAATAGCTTGCTGCGGATTCGTTGGGTATCGGAAAACTCGGCGGTAGCGGTGGAAGCCACTCCCAGCTGGTCTAACGTCAGCGCTGCGACTAGCGCCAATTCAACCTTGCAACCTGGCACCGATTTACGAATTTCTACTCTGCAGGGAAATATTGAGGTGACCGCCTACGATTTGTCAGCTGGCGATGTTGGTACCGTTATTAGCCAACCTTCAACGAGCATCAAATTGACGTTAGGACAGGGGATAGCGCGCAATGGCTTAGGGAGTTGGGAAGCCTTTCAAATTGAGAATACACCAGCGTGGATAGAGTCCCCAGCCGAACGTCCTATCGATCGGCAAGCGGCGGGCGACTTGGCTCAACTCCTTCCGGCCGGTGCGAGAGCGAACTTAGTGATTCGGGAAGCTTTACAAAATCGCCGCGCGGAAGTAGCCGCGTTAGCGGCGCAGACACTGGTACTGGCAGACGACTACTCATTCCTTGCCGGGCCGACCGGGATGCTCAATGATGATCGTTACCGTAGCCACTGGCAGACTCTTCTGGAGGCGGTTCGTGTCCGAATTGCCAGTTCTCCACTTGCCGCTGAAGCTTTGCGTAATAGCTTGGTTTCGCAGGATGTGCAGCGCGGGAATCTTCTTAACCAAACGCTGGTGGGATACTCTGCCGCTGAATTGAAACTGGATGGGGGAGAGAAACTCGTTAATTTGCTGGAAAGCGAGTATCTAGATGAGCGTGTTCTCGCCATCTTTCAGCTCAAACGGCTAACTGGCAAGGACTTAGGCTACCAACCCGATCGCCCCAGCCGTGGAATTATCCAGGATTGGAAGAGGTTGTGGCGAAGTGGTGGAATTATCGGGGAGTGACGACGTCAGAAGCTGCCAAAACCACCACTTTCAAGCGTACCCACACCGAGGGCGACCTTAAAATCGGTACTCCGCAGTACTTTGGTTCGCTGAAAAGCGGTGTTGTATCGGTGACAAAGTCCGGTGAATTCGGCAGAATAGGGTTTGAACTGTCATTGGATTGTTGGTCGCCGGAATTCAGGTTCGCCTGTGCGACCGCAATGATCGGTTTCCCATAAGGAGTGCGGCAGATGCAAGTCAAGGTTTCATCCCGTCACGGACACGTAAGCCCTCAAGACGAAGCGATTTTGCGGGAAAAGGGAACAAAGCTCCAACGCTTTCTGGATAAAGTCTCAGAGATCTCGATTACGGTTGATTTACAACATGTAGAAGAGGTGATGGTGGAAATCAACGTTTCCGCCGAACATTGCCCAGAGTTCGTTGCATCGGATAAGGCCAAGACGGTCGTAAGCGCTTTCGATGGTGCGATGCAAAAGATGGAACAGCAGTTACGAAAACAAAAAGAAAAAATGACTGGGCACAAAGGCCCAGGCCATAAGCATAACCCAGGGCGTTCTGACGTCGGCTAAGAGCGTAAAGGAAATCTATGAAGTTTTCTGATTTTGTATGTGTGAAGGCAATTCGCGCGACATTGACGGCAACCGACAAGCCGAGTGCGATTTCTGAATTGGTTGATTCATTAGCGGAAGCTGGCGAAATCCAGGCCAATGATCGCGATGACATCATCAAGGCTTTACTTAAGCGTGAAGAACTTGGCAGCACCGGAATTGGTCGCGGAATCGCAGTGCCGCACACGAAGCATTCCAGTGTCGATCGTTTGGTTGGAACGGTTGGAGTCAGCCATCAAGGAGTCGAGTTCGATAGCCTCGATGGAGACAAGGTTCAACTCTTTTTCTTGCTGGTCTCTCCACCAGATCGCCCGGGGGATCACTTAAGAGCCCTCGAGAATATTTCCCGTCAACTTCGGGACGATTCATTCTGTCGCTTCCTTAAACAGGCGAAGTCGGCAGAGGAAATCTTGCAGCTGTTGGTGGAAGCGGACAACAACCACTTTGGCAGCTAGACCCCACGTCAGACGTGCTGTCGTGAGTATTCAGTACAAGGTGGAATGATGTCGGAATTTACTTCGCAACGAAGCGTTACCGTTCGCAACAGCCAAGGGCTGCACATGCGTCCCGCAGACTTGCTCGTCAAAGCGGCGATGAAGTTTCGTAGTCGCGTTGAGATCGAGAAAGATGGGCAAATTGCCGATGCGAAGAGCATCCTGGGCTTATTGACCCTGGGAGCTCAATCAGGTTCTGTCTTACAATTGCGTGCCTCGGGTGAGGATGCCCAAGAAGCGATTGAGGCATTGGGTGAATTGTTTGACAATTGCTTCTTTGAAACCGACAACCAGACCGAAGCGGCCACCTAGAGTGGTTTGGTGGCGATAAGGATAGATGGAGCGGCATGCAGGAATTTCAGGGTTTTCCAGTTTCCCCAGGAGTAGCGATCGCTCAAGCGTTGTTGCTTGACCGTGAAGGTTATCAAATCACACGGTCGCGGGTCGCTAATTCAGAAAGAGCCTCTGAGGCCGAGCGGCTTGATCGAGCTTTTACCTCTGCGTCCGAGCAACTCAATAAGCGGACGGTTGAAGCTTCTGAAAAACAACTAGGCGATGTTCAAGGCATTTTCTCGGCCCAGCAACAACTCCTGCTCGATCCGCGTTTGCGCGAGGAGATGAGGCAGTTAATCCTGCGTCGATCTTTCAGTGCCCAGTTAGCGGTCAGCCAAGTGCTTAACGGCTATGCGCAGGCGTTTCGTCGCATGGGTGGTACCTTTCTATCCGAGAGAGTCGCCGATATTCGCGATATCGAGCGGGCCTTGCTGGAGCAACTAGGCGGGGCACCGACGACCAGCCTTGCCAATCTGCAGGAACCGGTGATTCTTTTTAGCCATGACCTGACCCCCAGCGAGACGGCTAATCTCGATAAAAAGCTTGTATTAGGTTTCTGCACTGAAGCGGGGGGACCTGGCGGACATACGGCGATCGTCGCCCGCGGCCTAGAAATCCCAGCCGTTGTCGGTGTCGGCAGCTTTTCTCAGCAAATCCGGGCAGGTATGGAGGTCATTCTCGATGGGTATCGGGGCAGGATCATCCTCGAGCCCGACGCCGAAACAAAAGAGAACTATCTGCGACGTCGCCGCGACCGGATGAATTTCGCCGTATCGCTCGATGCTCTGCGCGATCTCCCAGCGATAACTACGGACAACACGCGAGTCGAATTGCTGGCCAATATCGAATTCCCCAGTGAAGTAGGGGCTTGCCTGGCGCGGGGAGCAACGGGAATAGGCCTTTACCGAACCGAATTCTTGTACCTTGGCAATAGCGAAGAACCGACCGAAGAACAGCAATATCAGGCCTATTGCGAGGTGCTGAAGGCGGTTCCCAACGGTCAGGTGATCGTCCGGACCCTGGATTTGGGGGCCGATAAGCTGACGACTCGCCAAGCTTTGGAAAATGAAGCGAACCCCTTTCTGGGGCTCCGGAGCATCCGTTTTTCTCTGCGCAACCCAGCTATCTTCCGCATTCAACTGCGAGCGATGCTGCGAGCGAGCGTGGAAGGGGACCTCAGGATCATGTTTCCCATGATCTCGACCCTCAACGAATTGCGTTCTGCCCGACTTCTTGTCCGATCTGTGATGGACGACTTGCGCGAGGAAGGGTACGCTGTTCGCAATGACGTGAAAATCGGCATGATGGTGGAAGTGCCGGCTGCGGTGATGATGCTGGATCGGTTCGTGAAGGAAGTCGACTTCATCAGCATCGGCACAAACGACCTAACCCAATACACCTTGGCGGTGGATCGCGGCAACGAGGCCGTAGCGGATCTTTACCAGGCAGTTGACCCCTCGGTCTTGCGGTTGATCAGCCAATCGGTCAAAGTAGCGGATCAGGCCGGAATCGCCACCAGTGTATGCGGTGAAATGAGCAGTCATCCCGCGTATGCGTTATTGCTGATTGGCCTTGGAGTACGGACATTGAGTGCTCCGCCTGGCGCTTTGCCGCAAATTAAAAAGGCAATTCGCTCGGTTTCACTACTTCAATGTCAAACCATGGCGGAACGAGCTCTGCAACTGGAAACAGCCCAGCAGGTTCATACCGCCGTGCACGATCAATTCGCCGCATTACTTCCCGACATGGTGTTGCAGATTTAATTTCCCAATGGCCAATACCCGAATTCGAATCAGGTTCACTAAGACCGGCGATTTACGATGGATCGGCCACATGGATCTTGCACGACTGTGGGAGCGAATCATTCGCAAGGCGGGCTTATCGATCGCTCTAACAGAAGGCTTCCATCCGAAGCCTAAGATCAGTTTTCCATCAGCGCTTGCCTTGGGGACAGAAGGGCTAGACGAACCGGTGGAACTGGAACTTGTAGGCTCAGTTGATTTAGGCGTAATCGAGAGTCAACTCCGCCCGCATCTTTTGCCTGGTCTTGAACTATTGTCTCTGGAATATCTCACTCCCGAAACTTCGCGACAACCTTTGCGCGCTAGTACGTTTGAGATAGACATCCCAGCTGAAGAACAAGCAGCATTGCAAGAACGCATCAGCATCTTCCTTGCTGCACCTACTTGGACGGTGGTTCGCGAAAATCGCACCCTTAGCGTTGCGATTGGCGACCCCGATTTTGAAGTCCGTTTAATTGGTAATGTGCTTCGTTTCACTCTCCCAAACTCAGGTGGAGCATCCTTCCGCCCCGGTGAATTGCTGCAAGCTCTCGCTTTAGAGCATCTTCAAGAGCAAGGCGTCGCCATGCGCCGCACCCGGGTACATTTGGGCAAACTTGATAATACCCAGCCCTCGATGAGTGAAGATAACGATTCGAATGCACCTTCTCATCTAACCACATCCGTCGCATCTGACGGAGATTAAAGGAATTGAACACGATGAAAAAGGAAATGCTCGTTAATGTCTCACAACCTGAAGAATGTCGCATTGCCATTCTAGAGGATGGACAACTCGAGGAACTTTACACGGAGCGTGCAAGTCAGAATAACTGGGTTGGGAATATCTATCGCGGTCGAATCGTTAATCTCGAACCGAGTATTCAGGCAGCCTTTGTCGATTTCGGTGTAGGCCGCAATGGTTTCTTGCACATCAGCGACGTCGAAGCGCAATACTTTCGTCAGGCAGGCTATGATCCGGAAGAAATTGCAACCGGAAACATGCCCGACGTCGACGATGGCACCGACGACGATACGCGAAAGAAACGTCAGCAGCGAGGTGGACGTCCTCGCTTTAAACCTCCCATCCAAGAAATTTTTAAGCGCGGTGACGAAGTCCTTGTCCAAGTCATCAAAGAAGGCATCGGCAGCAAAGGTCCGACGTTATCCACCTATATCAGCATTCCGGGACGCTACCTGGTTTTGATGCCAGCACTCGGACGAGTTGGGGTATCACGCAAAATAGAGGATGAACAACAACGTCGCCAATTACGCCAGATCATGCTCGACCTAAACCCTCCTCAAGGACTCGGGTTTATTGTCCGCACCGCGGGCCAGGATCGTACGCGAAAAGATCTCGCGCGAGACATGGCCTATCTGTTGCGACTCTGGAAAGTCATCGTCAAACGACTTAATAAAGGAAGCGGTCCGGGAAGTATCT
>JAUMAI010000281.1:0-2190 GCA_032116775.1 Pirellula sp.
TCAACGCAAACTCTGTCCATTGTGGAGGCGAGATTTTCTCTCGCTGCGGTGTATGTCATTGCAGTCATATGGACAGTATCATGCACAAGCACAAGAACCGTGTCAAGGACGATATTTTTCTGGCGAACGCCCGCGATCACTTGTTCCACTTGCTTCTGGCGCCAAAGCCTGCCCGGCAGGATATATACCTTAAGCAACTAATTAAAAGGGATTAGCTTAATCTGCCTGTTCGGCGTATTCTTCTTTGATTCGCTCACTCAGCCACACTTTGATGATCGATTGTCGCGTGACTCCAATGAGGTTGGCTTGACGATCCAACTTTTGGATCATCCAAATAGGCAAATCAACATTAACTCGCTTTTGGTCCAGGTTGGGCCGACGAAGGGTAGTCATGTCGAGGTAGGGAAGAATGTCTTCCTTGCCTTCATCAAAGATTTTATCCAGTTCTTCTGCTTTCATAATATATTTCTTCCTCCTGATTTCTGGCCCGCCGCACGGAAATCAATCGAATCTTTTCAGAGCGCTCCGTAAAAAATGCGGTCCAAATCTTCCCACGGTGAACCGCGATCAATGCAGACCGTGGTTCTGAGTCGCTCCGGGCATCTACAATCGCAGCATATTGGTCCTTCCATAGAATTTGTGCCTCCCTGAAATCAATTTTGTGTTTGTAGAAATTTGCCTCGCTTTTGACGGGATCAAATTCAAACTCCATAAAAGGAGATTATCTATACCCTAATAGGTGTCAAGCGGAGATATATTCCTCTGCCGAACGTCTCCGATCACCAGCTACCACTTGCTTCTGGCGCACAGCCTGCCCAAGCAGGATGTGTGACAGAAGTCCCGAAGGGACGAGGATTAGGTCAACTGACTCGTCTTTTCTGATTTGACGGTCTCAGTTCTTATCTCTGAATCATTCATTTAGGAGTGACTGTTCGAAAACATAGCGGTGTATCGGGATAATAAAGCCGTGCGTCTCGATTCCTCTGAGAATCCACCCGCTGCATCGCATTCGGGCGAGGCTCCGGGAAAGCAATTCATCCGTCTCTTTGGCCCAAAGGATACCAAACTGAAACTTTCCCTTTTCTTGAAGGATCTGCTCATCAAGAAGCTGCTTGCGTGTTTTGATCTGGAATTCGCTTTGGTGGTTCATGTTTCGATTTGGCTTTGGCGTGGAAAAGGATCCGTTTCAAGTAATTTCTGACCTAATGTTGTTTGGTAACACAAATTTCCAATTTAACCAGAAAGGCGAGAAAAAAGTGGAGATTTGGTGAAAGGTTGAAAATCTTGTCGGGATAAAGCAGGAAAGATTTGAAAAGACACAAAAAAGCAATTTTTTTGGCGAGGAGAGACAGTGAAAGTAGTCGCTCTTGGCTTGTGTGGGAGCAGGGTCTGGCGACCAGCGAATTGCATTGCTCGCATTTAATTGCCTGAAAGTCTCTTGCTCCAGTGCGCGGCGGATACCACGAGTGCAGCACCGACCGCAACAGTGATTGCACTCTTGCTCAGCTCATAACGCGAAACTTCCATGCCTTTTGGGATACTCTCAGGAGACGCCTGCAGAACGAGAAAGAAGTGAAGACTGTTGATGAGAGAACCGATAGAACCCATGGCGAGATATAAACCTATGCCGACAAACATCGAATATAGGAGTTGCTGGAAGCTTATGGTGGTGGCCATGACTTCCTGATCGTTGCCCCGTGCCATCCATCGTGCAAGTAGCGGCGCGGATATCCAAGTGATGAATGAGAGCAAGATGGCAAGCACACCGGAAGCCAAAAACATCGGTTGTGGGCTCTGTGGGCTACTTGTGGCAAAAATACCGACTGTCTGAATAACTCCGTGTAAAAACCACGAGATAGCAATTATTCGAACGATAATCTGGGCGAGTTGGGATGGTTTCATATTTTTTGCGAACGTCCCCACTGAGCGATCACGTTTTACGGCAGCTCTCCGTTGTTGATTTTCTGAATCCGCTTCCATTGCTCAGCCGCCGGGTCGCGCGGTGCCTCGAAAGATCGCGGAATGCTTGGGTGGGCTGTTGGGATAGAGCTTGGCGATGATGGGAGGAGCTTGAAAGTCGTTTTATCACGCGAGATGGGAATCCAGAGCGGTGATCCATCTTTGGAATCAGGGTCATTAATGGCAAGGAAAACGCGCTTGTGGGTCTCTGTTGCAAGCAGTGCGAGCTTC
>JAUMAI010000281.1:2200-5617 GCA_032116775.1 Pirellula sp.
CCGGCAAACAAGAAATGCGCGAGAGGTGCGAATCGAATAATGACTGGATCGGCATCACCGAACTTCACGGAAGTGTCTTTCATCAATGCAGCAAATTCCGTCTCCGTCATGTGTCTACCGGCAATCTGTATCTCTGGGCGGGAACTTCCCGCGATATCTACAATAATCGGGGTGGTAGGATCTCCTGCCTGGGCTGACAGCAGAAAAGTGAACGTGATTATGAAAACTAAATCGAGGAAGCGGCGCATAGTCTTTGTCTACCGACCCCAGTGACCTATCCTGCTCACTTTCGGCACTCCTCCTGCGCGCGAAGAGGAATTAGTAAGAATACCAGAAGTGGCTAAGGCATAAGGATTAAGTTCATCATTAGGCTCATTTTTCATTTCTGAATCTTCTGTTTTAAAGTTAGAATAAAGTCCGCGCGATTCTTGGGTGAAATCAATCGATACTCATCATGACCTAAGAAAACCTTTACGCGCTTCAAAGATAGTGCAGGTGCGCTCCACAGGCTTGATGACTCTTCTACGCCTTTAATTTGGTCTAAAGTAATATCTTCTTTGATCATGCCGCACTGTATAGTCAGCCTCTCGTCGTCGAGCGTATATCGGCAAGGAAAAGCAAGAAGTGCGATAAAACACCCAATTCCAAGTCCGACTCCGATCTGAATGAGACCGGCGAGGGTAGACTCTGTTGCTCCGAACACCCCGCCGCCGACTACGGTTAGAGGGGCACCGATCAAGACCAGCACTATCCATGCGTCGACTGCTGAGGGATAAATTGTTTTCATGAATTATTTCCGCCTAACGTCCCCGATGACCGATCACCACTTGCTTTCGGCATCCGAGCCTGCTCCGCAGGCGAAATGCCAAAAGTGCCGAAGGCATGGTGATTCGGTCCATCGGCTCGTTAGCCATTTTTTTTGTCGATCACACGTGCTTTGATGTAGCTGACAACACAGCCTGCGGTAAGAGAAATAACCATTATGGCGGTTCCTATGATGAGGTAATTTCGTGGGTTCGCAAAACATCCCCAAAGTCCGGAGATGAGAATTGGAAGTGATGCAAGAAAAAGAGCCTTTCCTCCAAACTCATTAATCGCATACCACGATTTGTCCGATTTGTAGGATTCAGGAAAGCGAATACCATAAAACGGATTCATCGGCACCCGTCGTAAGATAAGCGGAATGCTCACAAGTGCGATGAGCACAGCTATGCCTATGTTTACGAGAGGGTAGTAATTGGGGTGCATATTTCTGGGCTAACGTCCGCGATCACCAACTACCATTTGCTTCTGGAGCACAGCCTGCGCACGCAGGATGTGTGACAGAAGTCCCGAAGGGATGGTAGTTTGGTGCATCGGTCTACTAAGCTTTTTTTCTGTCATTTTCTCTTAGCTTGGTGAGGGCATTCCGCTCGTGAGCGATTCTCTTTTGAAGTTCTTCATCTGGAAGATGCGTCTTGGAGCCGGAGAATGCGATCGCAATGCCAGGAAACTCTCTGGTGAACAAAAACTGGGCTCGCGCTACGTGAAAATCAGAGGTCACAACAATCAACTTAAGAAAACCATATCGCTCAATTAGTGGCCGACATAATCTAGCGTCTTCGATGGTGTTAGAACTCTCGACGCACTCCACGATGGCCTCGCTGGGGATTCCTTGTATCTTGAGGTATTCTCGCAAATAGTGGCCATGAGGCTTGGCGGTCGTATTGAAGTGCTGCCCCCATCCGCCGGTTGGAATTATGCGCGAACCTGTGTGCCTTCGATATTCAGTAATCGCTTGACGGCACCGCTCCATCGCAATGCTTGAAAGCACTCCTTGATCGTCGTTGGGGGCCCCCAAAACGACGACTGCTGTCCTCTCGTGCATAATGAGCTCCTTGAGTGGTGTGATTTGCATTTTTATCTTATAGTCATCACGATAGCTGCGATGATCAATCCAAGCGCGACCACCGTGACTGAAACCAACTCTATAATTCTATGTCTGTCCACACGCGATACAAAAATGGGATCGCCAATTTCGCGGTATTCCCTTGAAACAATGTATCGCAGTCGGCGTAACCCAGAAGAAATACTATTACCTGTAAGCGATGGAAATATCCTTTCTGCGACATCGGGATACCGTGATCTGAAAAGCCTCCTAAGAAGCATACCGTTCACAACACCACAGACCCATGCAATGAAGTAGATGCTTAGGAAAAATGGCAGAAGCGTTGTTGAGATCATTGAATGTCTCCGTAGTCGGTGGCTTTGAAATCGAGCATTTATTCTTGGGTAAAGTCTGCGATCACTCAAGGAGTGCCGAAGGCATGGTGGTTAGGTGCATCGTTCGCACATTTTTCATCGACTGCTCTGCGTGGCTTGACGTATCCACTTCCATCCAATGTAGAACCAAGCTGGTAACGCAAATATTGCAATAATAGATCGGTAGTCTAAAGAGATATAGGAGTGTGTTGTCAAACCAACAAGCATTCCGATAGTGATTGCAATACCGATTAAGAGGGAAAGGCTTCCGAAAACAAAAAGGAGTATTTTCTGAAATGTCTTCATTTTGCTAGAAAAGTTTTGCAGTGGTGCAAATCGTGGCAGTCCGGCATGGCGGTCGTAGTAATCTCAGCCTCCGGTTATTCTCGCTGCCTGACCTCAGTGGTTCGCATCGTCATCGCATCACGCCATATTCTTGTGGAGGGAATTGTTGCTTTCAAAATGGGCTATCGCCGCAGGAATAAATTTTGGCGAATGTCCCGCGCGACCTGCACCGGAAAGCTGGCGATCGAGGCGCTTTAGAAACCCGAGTGCCTGCTTGTAGGTGTTAAGTCCATGCGCTCGTTGGGATTTTTGTTTCACTTCGTCCTCAGGTAAAGTGCCTCAGATGGGCATAGTTCTTTCTGAGCCATTTTTGAAGCAAGGATATGAATTCTCCATAGGATAAGTCTTCGGCGGAACCATCCAGCAGAAGATATCTCTCCTTGTCTGGACTGAATCAATTGACTTTTTATTTCTTCTTCTCTGATGCGAAATCCTTCAGAATCACGAATTCGGCCCACCCCATCTGCGACAATCTTGCTATCGGAGGTCTTCATTAGCTTTGCCAAAACCAGGGATGAGCAGCAACTGTAATGCTGCGGGTCAGGCTCGAATCGGCTACAATGAAAAATGAGTTCTTTTCCATCGACTTGTTAGGCATTTTCTGTTTGCAGTTTTATCTGCTTACCGTGGTGAACAAAAGCAATAATGCCACAAATCATAGATGCTGGTAGGAGTGCTCTTGTCACTGCAATTGCTACTTCTGCAGCAATCGGCAGATATGATACAACAATGCAGATGGCAACCATAGAGAGCGTCAGAAATCCATTGATCGCTGCTGAGAGCCGATATCCAGATCCAGATGGATTGGTAAGCCAGTTGTATTCTTGCGTG
>JAUMAI010000282.1:0-9493 GCA_032116775.1 Pirellula sp.
TGCGGTCTCAGACGAGCAAATTAGGCGAGTTAAATTCGCTTAAACATTTTATCGAGTTGCTCACGTGAGAAAAATAAAGCGGTCGGTCGGCCATGCGGACAATGGTGCGAATCCTGATAACAGTGACGCTGCTGCAACAACTCCGTGATCTCTTCGGGCGCTAGACGATCACCCGCCTTGATCGCGGCCTTACACGCGATAGTATGCAGGACGTGATCAAGTAAATCGCGTGGCTCCGGTTTCTTACCTGCCCCCATCCAGATTTCTAAAACTTGAACTAGCAACTCTGCCGGCTTTTCTTTGCGTAACATAGCGGGATAGGCTGTGACCAGAACTGTATCTCCACCGAAGGGCTCGACGTGAATACCTACCTGTCGCAATATATCCTGCGCATCTAAAGCAGCAGCCGCTTCAGCTGGTGTCAAAGACACGGGCTCAGGAACCAGTAGCTGCTGAGTCTCCAGCTTTCCATCTAAAACTTTTTGACGAATCTGTTCATACAGAATTCGTTCATGCAGTGCATGCTGGTCGATAATCACCATCCCATTCTCGTCTTGCGTTACCAGATAGCGTTGGTGTACCTGATAGCCAAGATGAGACATTGCAACTGGACTAGAACTTGCTTGATCCACTCTGACAAAAGCTTCTCGCTGCGAAGCAACTGCCATTGGATTAGACGCTGAGGTTAAATCACTATCACCGGTCGATAGTTCCGGAGAAAGCGTTCCAGTCCATGATTGGGCACCGGGAGGGAGTTCAGGAATCGAACCTGGCAAGTACTCTCCAGTACGATTGCTGATCGAAGATGCACTACCGGTTGGAACAGCTGACCAATGTTCTCGGCTGTCACTTCCGTGAGCGATCCCAATTCCAGAGTAGGGACGGCCTGGCACCTCATTGCCACCAGTCTGTTGGTTACCAAAAGGTCGAAATGGAGGGACGTCTGATATTGGCAATCTTACTTCCCGGTGCGGTGAGGTAGGAGAGGTTGCGCTTGCCATGGCTAAATAATCGTTACCCGCACTGCCGACTGCATGATTCGTGGGTACCGGCGCGACACCGACCATAGGAAATAAATCTTCCTGAGGTGTTATTGCCGCGGAAGCAATATTGTCGGCATTTCCGGGCGCTGAAGGTCGTGAAACTTTAGCTGTCAGATCGGTAGACAGAAATTTGTGGCGCAAGGTCTGCAGCAATTGGCCATAGATTCTACCGCCATCCTGAAATCGGACCTCCATTTTCGTCGGATGAACGTTGACATCAACCAACTTCGCTGGCATGTCAAGCCTTAGAAAACAGATTGGAAATCGTCCCACCATCAGCAAACCACGATAGGCTTCACTAAGTGCATGCTGAAGAGCTCGATCGCGAATGCAACGTCCATTGAGAAACAAATACTGCATTCGGTTGTTACTTCGAGAGACGCTTGGATCGCCGACAAAACCTCGGAGCGTGATACCATCGATTTCACTTTCGACATGAATGAGGTTCTCGGCCACCTCATCACCAAAAAAGGCACCGATACGTTCCACCCATCGATCTGTGGGTGGCAGGTCATATAGGGTCCGATCGTTGCTCACAAGGACCATATGCACCTGTGGATAGGCCAAGGCAATCCGGGTGAAGGCTTCAACCACGTGCCCCATTTCCGTCTGTGGGGACTTAAGAAACTTGCGACGAACGGGAGTATTGAAGAAAAGATGCCTTACTGAAATCGCAGTTCCAACAGGTAATCCGATCGGTTGTGGCATTTCCATTTCACCGCCACGGACTACCATGATCGCGCCACTTTCTGCCTCTATAGCGCGACTTTTCAATTCAAAGTGGCTTATCTCCGCGATCGACGCTAGTGCTTCGCCGCGAAAACCCAAAGTATGAATATCGAATAGATCATCGGCGGTCACTAGCTTGCTAGTAGCATGACTGGCGACGGCGAGTGGTAATTGCTCAATCGAAATGCCACAGCCATCATCACTGACCCTTACCAGCTCAAGGCCACCCTTCTCGACAGCGAGTTCGACTCGGCGCGAACCGGCATCTACGCTGTTCTCGAGCAATTCCTTAACGACGCTCGCGGGACGTTCAATAACTTCCCCGGCAGCAATTTTATTGACCAACGCTGGCGGTAATTGTCGAATTGTAGGCATGTCGCGCCTCCTGCTGATTATTCTTCGTCGTGCTCGCCCGTAGCTTCTTCTACCGATTCTTGTGGGGCATGCCCTTCCTCTTCGCGATACTTATCGAGCTTTCGATAGAGCGTACGCGCGCCGATTTGCAATATTCGGGCCGCTTCTTCTCGATTGCCGCCTGTCATTTGCAAGGTCTCTAAAATGGCCCATTTTTCAATTTCATGCATCGGTTTTCCGAGCAAGGTTGATTGAGATGACAATTCTTTAAGACCACCTTCTCCACCCCCAAGCATCACTTCATGAGCCTGCTCCATATCGAGCAGTTCTGGTGGTAGGTCATCTAGATCAAGCAACCCATCAGTATCCAAGACCACCATTGTCTCGACGAAATTGCGAAGTTGTCGAATATTCCCTGGCCAGTCATAAGCATAAAAGCGCCGCGTTACTGCCGTAGAAAAATTGCAGCTCTGCTTGGCATGTCTCTTGATGAACATTTTCTTAAAATGATCCATCAACGGGACAATATCATCTCGACGTTCGCGAAGCGGTGGAAGGTGAACTGTAACGACCTTCAAACGATAATAAAGATCGTTTCGAAACATTCCCTCTTTAACAAGTTGCTCTAGGCTTCGGTTGGTCGCCGATAGCAATCTTACATTCACTTTGATTGGACGATTATCACCGACACGTGTGATTTTGTGTTCTTCTAAAACTCTAAGAAGCTTGATCTGAGTGCTCATGGGCATATCGCCGACTTCGTCAAGAAACAGCGTTCCTCCGTTGGCGTATTCGAAAGCCCCGACACGATCTGTCACTGCATCGGTATAGGCACCCTTGATGTGCCCGAACAATTCACTTTCGACAAGATTCTCTGCGACGGCCCGTGTATTCAAGGCGACCATGCGCTTCGCCTTGCGAGGACTGTTTTGATGAATCGCTTGAGCGATCATCTCTTTGCCGGTACCGCTTTCTCCCGTAATCAGTACTGTCGCATCGGTCGGTGCGATACGCTTTAAGCGATCGATCACTTGCTGCATTCGATCGCTTACAAACACAATCCCTTCGAAGCCGAACTTTTCATCCAGCCTCTGACGCAATTCAGTGTTCTTTTGTCGTAATCGAATTGCCTCAACAGCTTTGCTGGTAACCGCCCGAAGGCGTCCTGGCGTGATCGGTTTTTCCAGAAAGTTAAATGCGCCATGCTGCATCGCTTCGACTGCTTTTGGCACCGTGGCATGGCCGGTGACCATAATCACTTCGCAATCAGGCAGCACTTTTCTGGCTTGGGCGAGCAGCTGCATACCATCGACATCGTTCATTACCAAATCCGTGATAACGACATCGTACGTATTTTGATCGATCATTTGTGAGCCTTCCGGCCCACTTGTAGCTACGCTGCAACGATATCCAACGCGTTCGAGGCTCTCGGTCATCGCGCGCGCGTGCGCTCGATCGTTGTCGACGATAAGGATCGAATATTGTCCAGCGTCAGCCTCGGCCTCTGCTGAAGGTGTGTAGTCCGAATCGACCATTCCCGAACTCTCCCATTTCCGCCTCACGGGAGACGGAAAACGTGCTATATTATTAGACTGTCAGGGGGGGGTACTAACGGCCCGTACTGGGTCGCTCTACACCTCTCTGAATACACCATTATGGTGGGTGCGTTTTTGCAACCCGTTATTGTAACAATTTTTTCTAGGTTTGGGCGACTGGAATGACCGTCTATTGTCGGGGTGTACGTGGGGCGACGACCGTTAAAGAAAACACAAAAGAAGCGATTTTACAGGCAACTCGCCAAATGATGGCGTTATTGATCCGCCGAAATCAGATCGAGTCGACGGATGTCGCTAGCGCTACTTTTACGGTTACCAAGGATATCAACGCCGAATTTCCAGCCTTGGCGGCACGTCAAATGGGCTGGCTGGAAGTACCTTTACTTTGCGGATACGAAATTGACGTACCGGGATCACTGCAGAAGTGTGTCCGTGTTATGGTCTTGTGGAACACCCCCAAAAAGCAGTCAGAAATCCAGCATGTCTACATCCATGATGCTGTTCGTTTACGCCCCGACCTGTGTAAACTTCCTCCAGTGGACTGGCAGGAACTAGAAAGCTGGATTCAAGAGCAAATGGCAAGCAAGAACCCCTAGTCACTTCAGTCACTCCTTACGCGACTGGGACGCTTGAGGTTGGTTGACCGTAGCCCACTTGTCGGTAACAGGAGTTGAGCGATGCGATTAACATGGAAACCAAGTGTTTCATCGAGCGCCTTACATGCTGCCGAAATGGTAGCTAGCGGTCGATCTTTGCTAAATAAACAATTGCACGAGGCACTTGCCGAGATTGTTCCTGTTTTTGACGAAATCGCTTCGAATTGCCTGATTGGTAGCGAACGCTTTTGGGATTGGCTTATCGGACTTTCATGTGAGTATGAGAACTCTATTCAGCTTGCTGAACGAGTCATGGCCAAGGCCTACAGTGGCAATGATCGATCGAGCGAAGTTGTCACGCGATTAGCCACACACATCGCTCTTGCTGAAAATGCCCTGCTTGAGTCAGTTCCTAAAGCGAAAGAGGAATTGCCGCTGCGAATTCGCCCTCTGCAGGAGTTGTGGGAGTCTTATGGAGCGGGATTGCTTATCGAAATTGGACGCTTATCTGAGCCAACTTTTTTAGTCAAAGAAGCTCTTGTCGTCCCTGTGCTACCTGTAGTTGGAGGCACGGGTGGTGTGCTCTTACAAAGCAATCGGGTGTGGATTGAGGCGGTATTAACCAATCCCAACCCGACCTTACCAGAAGTCGTCCGCTTGGCGTGGCTATTATCGCAACTTGAAGCAGACGTTCCCATCCATGGGGAATTGGTGAACAGTGGCCGCCTATCCTGGATCGCGAGTTTGGCGATGCTTCCTCCCACGTTGTTGGCTGCGGAGAATATGGATATTGGTTCCTACAGCGACGATCAATTGTTATTAGCGATTGAAAAGTGGCATATCCCCAATTCAACAGACCATAGTTTGGTCGATACGCTGAAATCTTGGTGGGCGACTTTCTCTCAGGAGCGGCCACCATGGCGAATTGCTTTAACGGCTCTTGATAAGATGTTGAGTTAGCTCAAACATTCTGTTTTGTTTGCGCGAAAAAGGAAAAAGTTCATGGCGGAATTAGTTCGGGCGAAACGACGCAAAAAAGGCTTTTTCCCGGACCTTCCCGATTGGCTGGCACGCCTTTTATTTTGGCCAACTTTCCTCTGGAATTGGCTGCTGGGGCGCATTTTGAAGGTACGGCACTGGTGGGACCAAGTCGACGAAGGATTATGGCTTGGTGCGATGCCAATGAGCAGCGATGTTCCCGAGTTTCAACGCCTGGGAATCACTGGCGTGATCAATATGTGCCAAGAATATGCTGGTCCATTGAGTCAGTATCAAACTTACGGAATCGAGCAACTCCACTTACCGACGGTCGATTTTCATCCACCGTCTCTTGAGATGATTAAAAAAGGTGTGGAGTTTATCAAACAGCATGTAGATCGTGACGGCGCGGTCTACGTTCACTGTAAAGCTGGCAGAGCGCGAAGCGCGACGGTTGTGTTGTGCTACTTGATAGCGCAGAGGCAGATGTCACCGGAGGCAGCGCAAAACTTCCTGCTCGAAAAACGCCCTCACATCAATCCACTTATTTATCAGCGTCAGGTCGTTACCGAATTCGTTGCAGATATTTCCGCGAAGTCAGCGATAAATTAAGAAAGGTTTACGACGCAAGCGGAACTCCTCAACCTGTGCTGAAGCAAGCTGATACACCTTCTCAAAACTATCTTCTTTGATGATCGCATCGACCACTGCCTGCGATCCCAACAGTTTGATCAACTGCGACGTTTGCCATTGCTCTGGATGCTCGCATCGTATGGCATGCGCGAGTGCCAAACCCACTCGAATTGGCTCCACGCGATCGCGATCTGTAATGAGTATTTGAACTCCTTGGCACTCTTCATTTTCAAACTTGCTGCTGGTCGGCGTATATTTCTCCGGTAAGAAAGTAACTCCGGCAAGCTCGTAGGATTTTAATCGCTTGATAACTCGGCGAGCATCTAGCCAAGGAGCTCCGACGCGTTCGAATGGCGTGTCTGTCCCACGCCCCACTGAGATATTTGTAAGTTCGATCACGCCAACACCTGGGTACAATAGTGCCTGATTGAGAGTTCGCATGTTAGGCGAGGGTCTTAGCCAGAAGAGATCGGTTTGGTCACGATAGAGATTGCGTGTCCAACCTTCGACCTCGATGACATCCAGCTGCAATTTCCATTTTTTTTCTGCAATCAGCATTTTAGCAATCTCACCTGCAGTCATTCCGTGTCGAAGTGGAATGTTGTGATAGGCGACGAAAGATCGAATATCTTCGTCTAGAAGCGGGCCTTCGATATCGACACCGTTAATTGGGTTTGGCCGATCTAGAACAACAAACCGCATCCCTCGCTGCTGGGCCACCTCCATCGCATTACCCATGGTCGAAAGGTAGGTATAGAAGCGCGTACCTATGTCTTGGATATCAAACACCAAAGTATCGAGCCCCTCCAACGATTGGGGAGTTGGAGCTCGGTTTGCGCCATAAAGGCTATAGATTGATAGACCTGTTTGCGGATCGATACCATCAGCGATATTCGATTGATCTAGTTTTCCCTGCAAGCCATGTTCGGGGCTGAAAATCGCCTTTAGCTCAAGACCCGCGGCTTTATGAAGGATTTGAGCGGTTCCTAGTCCATTTCGATCAACGCCAGTCTGATTGGTAATCAAACCAATTTTTGCGCCTTGCAATTGCTTGAATTGGTCGCGAGCAAGTACGTCAATTCCACACAGCACTTCTGCTTGTTCATGGATATCGCTCTTCTCTTTCTCGTTGAGCTGGCGAACTGCCTTGGCTGCTATACTTCCGACAACGCCCGCCAATGGATTAACTGTCCCTTTGCCATCGGGATGTAATCGACTGCTCAGGAAAATGACTGCTAGTTGCAACTCGGGATCAATCCACATTGCGGTTCCAGTGAATCCACCATGACCGTAAGCTGTGGAGCTCATCGCTTCACCACGATTGGATGAATAACCGGATCGCATATCCCATCCGAAAGCGCGAATACCACGCGGAACTCGATGCGGCATAGTCATGGAGCGAACAGTCGAATCCTGTAGAATCCTGGTTCCACCAAACTCTCCATTCTCGAGCATCATACGAGCGTAAATGGACAAATCAGCGGCTGTGCTAAACAGGCCTGCATGTCCAGCAATCCCGCCCATAGCGTAGGCTCGCGGATCGTGAACTTCGCCTACCATCCAACGCCCCTCACGCTCTTCGGTAGCAACAGCTCGCGATCGCAGGTCGCCGGCGGGATTGAAGGTGGTTTCTTTCATTTGCAGTGGTCCAAATATGTGCCTCTGCGAGTAGTCGTGAACGTTGAGACCAGACTTGCGATGCACAAGTTCGCCGAGCACTTGAAACCCTACATCCGAGTAACGAAAGTCGGTACCAGGCTGATAGCTAGTAGATAGCCCATAAATCTTGGTGACCATCTCATCTCGCGATCCTTTGTAGTCAGCCAAGCTGTTATCGGGAATCAATCCGCCGACATGAAGCAAAAGATCTTTAACGGTGATATTCTCTTTTCCATTAGCGCCGAATTCGGGGATATGCATCGCAATTTTATCGTCGATTTTGAGCTCTCCTTGTTCGATCAAATGCATAACGCTTGTAGCGGTTGCAATCGGCTTAGTCAGAGAAGCTAAATCGAATAAAGAATCGGTCTGCATCGGTATCTTGTCTGGGACAATCTGCCTCCAGCCATAAGCTTTCTCAAAAACAACTTCATCATCATGCACGATGGCGATGACGGCTCCGGACAATTCACTATCTGTGATTGCCTTCTCAATAAGCGGATCGATAGACAGCCCAACTTTTTCGGCAAATGCTGGGACGCTCAAAACAGCAGCGTCCTGCCCCTTTAAGGTTTCACCAGGCCATAAAGAACCAAGAAAAACAGCGATAGCGATTCCAATCGAGACGTGCGTCACACGAAGTGCGAGACAGCGATAAGCTGTCTGTTGGCCAGTACCAAGAGATCGGCGACACGCAGAGAATACCGCCGACACAAACATGAGTAGGTTCCTATGACTATGATTCGAAGGAAAACGAAACCTGAGGTATCAAAGCACAAGCAGTCTAACTTTCTAACCGAACGCTACCGATTCATACGCCTAGCGATTGCCTCAGCAGGTATCGGTATTACATTCGTTGAGGCAACTAAATCCGTTCGTAAGATATCTGTTGGTCCCTGCTCAATCGCATCTTCGTACTGTTTGTACTGAACGATGAAGGCACCGACTTGCAAGTAGTTCTCACTAAAGATCGGTGGCCAAAAGTCCTCGGCCCGCGAGGCTAAGGTTCGAGCCAAATATCGAGTCGCCTTACCAGAGAAACCACTCAGTACCATATCGAGTCGCCCGAGCGACTCTCGATAGATATAGAAGACCAAAGCAACATCTTCACCAGGTTGATTACCACCGGCATAAGCCCACGAACCATCGGCCTGCTCGTAATAAATTCCAGGCTCAGCAGTCTTTTCGTATTTGCTTAGCTTCAATCCGGCTGAATTCGATGGTGGATGGGGATCGCGATCGCGATAACGCAAGAAAAACGGAATTTTTCGGTCCGCTGGTTTTTCAACTTCATCCTCGCTTTGGAACGGCGTAGCGCCAAAAGTCTCGGCTAATGTTAACTCCACCACGGGATTGCTTTTCACGCTACCCACACAAACCAGTGCTTTATCACCATCTGTCTGGCAGAATTCCTGATAGGTATCTTCCGCCCATTGCCTTGCCTCAGTCTCTGGAACTTGCCCAGGACTCCAGACTAAGCTTTGTTTGAGATGCTCAGGATGGGGCGGCAAACTGCGGGAATGCCCCAATGGCTTGGCAGAACCTTGAAGATGTTTGGATGTGCCACCTAAAGTAGAAACACCATTCAAAACCTCTCCTAAAAGCACAGAGTCGGACGCGACCACCCATGCTGTCCCTGGCGAATCTTCCGCCTCCTGCCGCCGAACCCCCACGCAGATTTCTAATCGCTTTCGACGGGCCAACAATTCCCAGAAATGTTCCGGCTTGACCGCAAACAACGCTCCAGGGAGTTGGTCAGCGGTCGCATAGCCATGCTCAACTAGGTAATCACACAACCTCGATAAAGCCTCGATGGGGATGTATTTCGCTTCGTTCTTTAACAACGCCGCGACTTGATGCCTATCAAGGCCGGTGTATTCCACAATTGCCTTAATGGTCCCTGGACGCTTGCGTCGGTCCGGAGTATGCCCCAGCAACTCCGCTA
>JAUMAI010000283.1:0-11832 GCA_032116775.1 Pirellula sp.
ATTTCGCCGTTGCCTCTATTGTCCAAGGCTCGCAAGCAAGTCGATAATCGGTAAGGTCATTAGCAAATTGATTTAGGTAGTCAGCATCATGCCAGCCTTGCTCCAAGATCTCTCTGCCGAAAGCGAGCGCCAGAGCAGCATCCGTTCCAACACGAATTGGCCAATGTTCATCACTGAAGCGGCTGGTTTCATTGCGGAATGGGTCGATATGCAGAATATGTGCCCCTTTCTGCCTGGCTTCTTTCAGCCAAGGAGCAAAATGCGAGTTGCTCCGCAAGGCATTGATACCCCAGAGGATCACGAAGCGGGCGTGGGCCGTCTCTTCTGGATCTACGCCAAGTTTGAAGGGGCCGTAATTGGCTTCCCAGGCAGCGCTGCCGGTCGCCGCACAAATGGTCCACTCAAGTTCCAAAGCTCCAATCGCACGGAAGAATGCTAATGGATGCTGGCTCTCGATAACTCCCATCGTGCCGCAATAGCAATAGGGAAGTACAGCTTGAGGGCCGTAGGATTCGATGACTCGCTGCAGTTTACTTGAGATCTCATCGAGAGCTTGATCCCAACTGATACGTTCAAAACGTCCCTCTCCCTTGGCTCCTACTCGGCGAAGTGGATAGAGTAAGCGATCTGGATGTTCGTGTCGTTCGGGATAGCGATACATCTTTGCGCAGGCAAAACCGCGCGTGATCGGATGTTCGGGATTACCTTCAAGTTTTGTAACTCGACCATCGCTGACTGTGATATGTAACGAGCACGTATCGGGGCAGTCTAGGGCACATACGCTCGGAAGCTTCATGCGAGGTCATTCCTTGAGGATGAAGGGTATGCATTTATACTGCGGAAGCGACTACGTACCTGAGATGCCAAGCTTAGCCTTTGCGTTTGAGCCAATTCCAGGCATCTTGGATAATTTCGTCAATAGGTCGTACTGTGTAGCCAAGTTCCGCACGCGCTTTATCGCTTGAGTAAAAATGATTTTTGGCCGACATCAGCATCATACCCGAATTGAGTTCCGCTTCGCGACCCGATAATGCCGTGTATATGTCGCCAAACCAGCCAATCGTTCGCGCACCGAATTGATTTAACCGCATGACTGGCGGTCGACAACCAGTAAGTCTCGAGATGTGCTGCCAGAGTTCAAAATAAGAGAGATTGTGGCCCGCTAAAATGTAGTGTTCGCCGCGACGATCTTGTAGAAGGGCGGTAGTCATGCCCGTGGCAACATCGCGGGCATCGGTTAAGCTGCAACCACCGACTGGAGCAAATAATCCATAATTCTTTTCGAGCTCTAGCAGCATGCGGCCAGAGGAAGGCTTCCAATCATATGGGCCGAGCATAAAACCTGGATGTACAATCGTGGCGTTGAGGCCTTGGTCGATCAGGCGGTCGAGCGCCTCATCCGCTTCTCGCTTGGTGACGACGTACGTAGTGGGGACGTTATGCGGACCAAAAGGAGTCGATTCAGTGGCTGGCGCTTCGGTACCGGTAAGCCCTAGGGCGTTAATTGAGGAGACGTGTAGTAATCGTTGATTATTCTCCAGGGCAACTTGCGCGATATTGAGCGCCCCTTGCACATTGACCGTACGTTGACGTTCGATTCCCTTCCAGCCGATATGTACGTCACCGGCGGCGTGGACGATATGCGTCACATTTCGCGCAGCGCGGCGAATACTATCGATATCCGTTACATCTCCCTGGTGAATGATCAACGGTTGACCGGAGTGAGAGAAAATATCTTGAAGAGGATGGAGATTAGAGCTCGAGCGAACGAGGACCTCAGCCTGGTTACCTTCGGCCAGCCATTGCCTGACAAAATTATTGCCTAATAGGCCTGTCGCGCCGGTTACCAAAACATTGTGTGTCATCGAAGGAGTCAATCAAGTCAGAATCATTGCTGCGGGCAAGAGTTCGGTTCAATTGAGCGAATTAATCGTTGCTGATTCGTCGTCCAGCTTTCTTTTCTGAGGTACGACGTTTGTTTTCCAGGCGGCGCCGCGTCGATGAATAAGTGGGTTTGGTTTCCTTGCGGACTCGAGGTGTGTGAAGAGACTGAAGTATCAGGCTGCGAAGTTTGGATTCACAGCGAGCGATATTCTTCGGTTGATCGCGATATTCGTCACACGATAAGATCAATTCACCTTCCGAATTAATTCGATTGGCAGCTAGGATCCGCAAGCGTTGCATCGCGGCAATTGGGATCGAGGTGTTTTGGGCGAGTGTCCAGCGTAAAACAGCTTTGGAGTTCACCTTGTTGACATTTTGGCCGCCCGGTCCACCGCTACGGGCAAATTGCCATAGTAGTTCTCCTTCGGGTATAACCAAGGAGGGTGTAATAACAACGTCCCGCTTCATAACTTATATATTGCCTACCGTTAGTATCCAGCGTCAAAACCTACCTACTTGCTCTCCCTAAATTGTAACGAGACCCAGAAGATGAGCTTGGCCGAACTTGAAAAAAAACTTTGCTTTGTCAACTGTTATCAGCCCTTCAAGGGCGGATTGGGGCAAGCCTCGGTTCACATGTGCTTATATCTTTTAGGGTTTATGGCTTTGCAGGGACTGGCTCAAGAGGCGCCATTGGCCAAAGTGACCGATCTGAGGACTAGGACTTCAGGGGAGGATTGGCCCCAGTTCCTCGGGCCGCGAGGTAATGGGACATCGATTGAAAAAGGGATCATCACCGATTGGAAGAGTACTCCTCCGCAGATCATTTGGACCAAGAAATTGGGAACCAGCTATGGGATCGGAGCAACCAGCCAAGGACGCTACTTTCAGTTTTGTCGGCACGGTCAAAATGAGAGGCTGACCTGTTACAACGCCGAGACCGGAGTTGAACTATGGCAATGGGAAGCCCCCGTCGAATACCGCGATATGTATGGGTACAACGATGGTCCCAGAACAAGCCCAGTTGTCGACGATGATCGCGTTTACATCCTAGGTGTCGCTGGACGATTAGCCTGTTTGGAGACGATGACCGGTAAGCTTGTATGGCAGAAAGATACGAACCTGGAGTACCACGTCGTACCTAACTTTTTTGGTGTGGGTAGCACGCCTATCGTCCAGGGTGATTTGCTGTGGGTGATGATCGGAGGTTCGCCGGCAGATAAATCCAACTTACCCGCCGGGCAAATCGACTTGGCGGTAGGTAATGGCACTGGGGTTGTGGCATTCGATAAACGAACCGGCAAGGAGGTGTATCGCACGAGCAATGAATTGGCGAGTTATGCATCGCCGATCGCGACTCCTGGCCTCAGCGAGCAAGGAGTTGATTTGCTATTTTTCATGCGGGGTGGATTGCTGGGTGTTAATGCCAAGAAGGGAACTGAAACATTCTTCCAGCCGTGGCGCAGTTCGACATTGGAAAGTGTCAATGCGGCTTGTCCGGTCGTTCATAACGATGAAATACTTATCTCAGAGACTTATTCGATTGGAAGCCAGCTATTGAAATTGGAAGGTGGCAAGCCCACAGCAGTCTGGACGGATGGCCAGCGCCAACGCGAGCAATCTTTCCGAGCGCATTGGGCGACCCCGATTCTGATCGATGGTTATCTCTATGGCTGCAGTGGCAGAAATCAGCCAGATGCCGATTTACGTTGCATCCGCTGGAGCGATGGTAAGGTCATGTGGGCTGCTCGAACTCATGAGCGAATGAGTTTGCTGTATGTCGATGGGCACTTCGTCGTGTTGGGAGAAGATGGGCGAGTGCTTTTGTTGAAAGTTAATCCTGAAAAGCCTGAGGTGGTTGCCGAGTTAGATCTCTATTCCACTAAGGATGCAGTGGACGGTTTGCCACTGCTGCAAGCTCCCTGTTGGGCGGCTCCGATTCTCTCGCATGGATTGCTATATTTGCGAGGTGATGAGCGAGTGATTTGTATGGAGTTGATTAAGCCGTAATTTTTTCTGCGTGAGCATGGCTTAATGCCAAGCTGCATATTCATTTTCTTGCATGAGCATGGCTTAATGCCATGCTGCGTACTCATTTTCTGCGTGAGCATGGCTTTATGCCATGCTCGCGGGTTCATGGATAGCTAGCCGACCATGAGTTCCGAGGATACGGGCGGAGCCCATATCCTCGGTTTGAGTTCACGTTGAGTAGGTGTCGTCGTTTCTGCGTGAGCATGGCTTAATGCCATGCTCACGGGTGCATGGATAGCTAGCCGACCATGAGTTTCGAGGATACGGTCGGAGCCCATATCCTCGGTTTGTCTTCACGTTGCATGAACGCTGTAATGCTTTCTGCGTGAGCATGACATTAGGCCATGCTCGCGGCTTCAATTGTAATCATCGACAGTCGCTTACAAACCAGAGCACGAGTCGACCCATTGCTTGGAGCAGCTAAGCACGGTGTTGTAATCGATACTCTCTAATTCTTCGCCCAGCAACTCGACTTCTAGAAAGCCGTCATAGTTATGTTCTGTAAGCAGACGAATGATCTGTGATAGAGGTAGGTTCCCTTGTCCGAGTAAACAGCGATTCTGTTCACCCATGGGAGCATGTTTAGAGTCACCAAGCTGCACTAAGCGAATGTAGGGAAGTATTTCTGGAAGCCAAGCCAAGACTCGAGGATCTTGCGCTAGGTGATAGCAGTCGAATACCAAGCCAAGATTGGGAAGCCCGAGCTCAGCGATGAGGTCAAGTGTTTGTGGAAGCTCTGTGATGAACGTGAAGTCATGGGCACAGCCGACATGCATGGGTTCCAAGGCAAGTTGGACGCCAACTGCTTGTGCTGCCTCGCTCAACTCTGTCAGGGCAGTTCTCAGCAATCGCATTGCATGCTTATGAATATGGCCACTGCGCCCGCCAGCCAAAACGACGACCGATTGCGCCTTTAAGTCACCTGCCAGTTCTAGCCCATCAAATGCATCGTGCATGCTGTCACGAAAACTACGGCCATCGCTCCCTGTGAATCCCCCGATCCATTGCAGCGAGGATACTTCGAGTCCATTTTCGAGAAGGAGCTCACGTCCTTTCTCTTCACCATACTCTGCGAGTTTAGCTCGCCAAACACCAATAGCTGAAAAACCAGCTTGTCGGTACTGAACTACATCTTCTTCGAATCCCCACCTATATGTGGACAATTCGCTAACAGAGAGCTTCAACATCCGTGCCCGTTTCCGTGTTGTGGTGAAAAGGCTTGTCACAAGGAAGAGAGAGTATGCCGAGATCCTTTCGGAATGTAAAGCAACCCTGATGAAGAAACTCGAACTTCTGAGACACGAAAATGTTGCCTAAAAAACAGGCAGAAGCACAGGCCATTTGCCGCTATAGATAGCAATAAATCCCCCTAATTCGGAGCTTGTTTTCTGTGATTTATTTCTAAAAGAAAAGTTGGACGCACAATCAAATCGTCGGAAGTGCCTATGTAACTAGGGTTTACGAGAAGCTTTTTAGTAGCCCCTCTTTTTCGTCTGACAATTGGCACAGTAAATGCATTTCTAAGTGGCGGGATTAGGGCGAGGGTGGTGAGCTTGTGAAACTCCTGCCCGCAGGAAACGAAAGGGGAATATTCGTTATTGATTGAACATACATAAACGCGTGCCTGGCGTCGTCGTCATTCGTTCGTGTGCTAAGGGAGGGAGAGGACCTTTAGCATGAGTTCGAGTGAGGCGACGCTTTTTTTTATGGCGGTGCACGTCAAGCGTGTTGGATCACTGATTCAGTGTTAGCAATCCGATTCGCAGCCCACGGCCTGGTAATCTCGCTAAGTCAGTAAGTCGTAAGAAATGTCGGGCTTGCCGCGGTGGTAGAGGTGGTAGAGGCTGCGCTCACCAGAGTTCGATCAAGAGAAGAGCGACAGCCATGTGCCGGCACGAAAAGGAACTGGTACGAAAAGAAAAATGGGAAGTCGCGATCTCGACTTCCCATGGAGGCATTCTTGGATGCAATGATTTTATGGTTAAATCAAAATGTGCATCGCAAGTGATCTTTACTTGAGTTCCTTCAGGTTCCAAGCGTTGAGCCACTCGGCATCCTGATACGAGCAGGAGAAATCATCGATGAGTCGACGATGCATGTCAGGTAAGTGACCTGCTCCGTAAAAGACGGCAATTTTCTTCTTGCCTTTGGCGATTTCCTTTTCCAGAACTTCAAAGGCTTTTGCATTACGTTCCGTAATGAGTGTGCTTTTGCCATCTTTATCAGCCAGGGCAGCCATCTGCTTTTCCATGGATTCAAAGTTCTTGGCCATCGCACGGCGAAGTGCGAGAGGTCGGTTGCTGGAGAACATCGCTGTAAGCATGTCAAGTTCGCCGCCGGAGGAGCCGCTAGCTTGTTGGGCCATACCTGCACCCATGGAGCGAACCAGGAGAGTCATAACACCATCACCCCGGTCTCGCATGCTATCTGCCATTTGCTGTGGCGTCATATCAGCGTGTACAAAATTCTTCTTTCTGTAGTCGATTCCTTCTAACTGGAAGTCGAGTTTGAGCATTTCCTTCATGCCATATTGCATAGCTCCGATGGGATTTGCAATTCGTCCTTCACCACCGGTTTCGGGAATGCGAGTTTCGGGATCTGCGACCAATTCATAGAGAACCGCATCGTAATCCTCGAAGCGTTTGTTGAGGTCGTCATAGTAGCTCGTTTCAGCTATATGCACTGCTCCGATAAGATCGATTTGCAAATCAGGATTCTTCTTTGAGTCGCCTTTATATTTGGCGATTGCAGTCTGCAGATACTGAGGTTTCTTGTTCTCTTTGAGAACTCGTAAAAACTTGGGCTCATCGGCTTCAGACTTCTGAGCTGTTTCCTTACTCTTTTCTCCCTTCTTGGTCGCAGTTTCCTGCGCAAGACCGGTTAGGCTCGAAGCAACCAAGAGTGGCAAGACAAGTGGAAAAAACCACCAACGCATACAATGTCCTCAAAAATACGTAGTTCGCGAAGGTCAGGCTGATCTGAACTAAATCATTGTATTGTATTACTCTGTCCACCGAAAAGGAGTTTCGATGGCTGGAATAACATCCATCCTAAAAAACAGGCTGAAATCGAAAAATCGCTCTGTCGGTCAGTTTGGAGACCCCTAGGTCCATTGAAGGCTGTCTGATTTCACTGCCGCGTTAGCTCAAACCACGCATGGTTCCAGTGGAGGTGGAAAACTTCTCGACGGGTAAGTTCATTTGCTGTAGCATCGAGACGAATAAATTGGGTAGGGGATAATTGTTCTGGGTGTCGAAGGCTAAGTGTTGTCCATGGCGGAACCCACCCCCTGCCAACAATACCGGAAGGTTCGTGGTAACGTGCGTGTTGGCATTACCTAGGTTGCTGCCGTAGAGCACCATCGTTTGATTCAATAGATCTGAATCACGCTCCTTGGCCGACTGTAGGGTTGTAAACAGTTCCTTTAGCAAATGCATGTGCTCCAGATCTATTGCTTCGAGCTGCTTCAGCTTTTCTTGGCTTTTGCCATGATGAGATAGGTTGTGATACCCATCGGTAATATCGATTCCTTTAACCTCAATAGCTGGTGAGCTGACACTATCTAAAAGCAAAGTGATTAAGCGAGTCGAATCATTTTCGAATGCAAGCGACGCCATGTCATACATCAGTTTCACTTTGGTTATATATTCTTTAGGATCTTTGGCATCCACCGGAGCTGGCGTCCGCGGTTTGGGTTTAGGGATCGTTTCCCAAGACTTCGCTGCAACCAAGCGTTGCTCTAAATCACGGACCCCGGTCAAATACTGATCAATACGTTGGCGATCGACGGGGCCAAGTCGTTTGTTGAGTGATTTGGTCTGGTCTGCGATTGAGTCCATAATACTTTGGCCAAGTTCAAGCCGTTTAAGTTGCTTGGCCACTTCTTTTTCGGTGCCCTGCAGGAAGAGCTGTTTGTAAACTGATGAAGGGCTATCTTCGCAGGGAATCAAAACACCTGCGCCGGTCCAGGATAAGCTTCTTTGTCCTCCTTTAGCGTTGACGCCCAGGGTTAAAGAAGGGAAGCGTGTGTAATGGCCAATCTGTTCTGCAATAAGTTGGTCAAGCGAAATCGTATTGCGAAAACCACCACTGCCCGGATGCGGGGCCGCCGTTAAAAAACAGATATCAGCAGGGTGTCCACCATCCACATCGGGATGCCATACACCGCTAAAAACGGTAAAGTTCTGGCGATGTTGTTGCAGCACTTCAAGGTAGGGTGAAGGCGTATAGTCGGAACCTGCATTCTGCGGAAAGAATTTTTCAGGTAATAGTCCGAGGTTATTGCAAACAGCCAGCATTCTTCGTGGTTGCGGCTCATTGTCAGCGTTTGCTGAAGAACGAACCACGGCTGGTTGCATCGCATCTAGCCACGGTAAGGCTAAACTGATTCCGAGGCCTTTGAGCATAAAGCGTCGAGAGAGGGGACGATTTTTGAGAAATATAGGCATCGGAATCACTTTCGCAAAAACAGAGGACTGCAAACCAATTCCTCGATCAACGTTTGCACTGGATAATCTTTCGCAGCAAGGTCATTCAGGATGCGTTCGAGTTCCTCGCGGTCGCTGATATGTGGGGCTGAGCCAGTAGCAAAGATCGCCAGCTTTTCTAAAAGATTGCGGGCTAAGTCTCGGTCATTATGGCTCAGCAAGTTACGTAATTCATAGATGTCTTTGAAACTTGTCTTATCCAGAAGCTCACCGGAAGCATCTACTGTTGGGCCAGCGCGAAAAATAAAGGGTTGGCCATTCTTTCCGAAGCCCTTTAGCGGTTCCCCTTGCTCTCCAAGGCTACGGTAGCGATCTCGCCAGCCTCCGAGCACATCGAAGTTCTCGAGTGCAAAGCCAACAGGATCCATGATTTGGTGGCAACTAGCGCAAGCCGGATCGGCACGATGTTTCTGCAATTGTTCCCGGATCGTGGTAGCTCCTCTTGTATCCGGCTCGATGGCGGGAACGCTTTTGGGAGGTGGTGGTATGCGGACACCTAAGATGCGTTCATTGATCCAAGCTCCACGAACGACAGGCGAGGTTGTCGTGCCATTCGAAGTGACTTTTAGAATGCTGGCTTGTGTTAGCAGGCCACCTCGCGGAGACTGCGGTGGGAGCTCGACTCGACGCATTTCTGTACCAGCGATGTCAGGGATACCGTAATGTACAGCGAGGCGTTCGTTCAAATAGGTGAAGTCTGCTTGTATCAGGTTGCCAATAGGGAGGTTGTTCTTCAGCAAATCGGTGAAGAATAGCTGCGTTTCAGCTTGGGCACTATCTACTAGCGCGTCATCGAGGTAGTAGTCGGGATAAAGCTGCTCATCGGGTGAGGTATCATTTAGTTTTCGCAAATCCAGCCAGTAGTCCGTAAAAGCAGCGATGAACTCTTGCATGCGTGGATCTTGCAGCATCAGTTTGACTTGGCTGCGCAGCACGGACGAATCACGAAGGTCATGTTCGCGAGCGAACTGACGTAGTGATTGATCTGCTGGGCGATTCCAGAGGAAAAGGCTGAGTCGATTGGCAATAGCGACAGATTCGAGTGGACCGCTTGGTTCATCGATACAAAGGTAGTTCGGTGAGCAGAGTGCCGCAGTGTACATCGCGATCATCGAGTCTTGAAACGAAAAGCCAGCAGCTTCAGCTTTAGCGAAGACTCGTAATAGAGCCTCCTTCTGCTCCTGATCTGGGGAATGCTGATAGGCTCGTTCAAGAAATCGCTCGAGTAAACGCTGCGCATCAATCGCTGGATTGGCTGACTGAACCTCTGTGTGATCTTTATCTACTGTTTGTAGAGGTAAGTCATCAAATAGGAGTCGATGCCCCGCGGAGGGCCATTGTTCAACGAGTGGTCCTTCCACTTCTAAGTAGTTATAAGCTACACCAGGCATGCCATCTTCGGTAGCTAGCGGATTCTTCCAGTTGGGTGGGCGTGAACGAAATAGTCGGACAGGGTCTGGGCGTATGGTCTCACCTTGTAGCAAGTAGACATCAAGTTCCTGAACGCTAGGTTCAACTTGTAAATCAAATTCACCTAGCTTACGCAGTTGGCGCGGGGGTGATTGCGCGTAGATGGCGACAGGTTCGGGGCGTCGACCGATCGAGGTTTTCGTTCGATCGGGACGCCAGAATTTTTTCTCTTCTCCACCAACCCAGAACGTGTAGCCTTTGATGCGGAGTTTATATCTGCCAGACAGCGGGGCTTTAAACGAATTGAAAGTGGGTTCCAGCGGTTCATAGCTACTGGCGACAACGCCGAATGATTCCAGTTCGCGCTTCTCCGGATCTGAATTGCCAACTGTGAATGGATGTTTTTCATCATTCAACACATTTAGATCGGCTTCGTAGCCAATCAGTGGAAACGTCGCTCGCTCTGGACTGCGGTTGAACGGATTGTAGTGCACTTTTCGATTAAAGGCTCCCTGTTGTCGAGCGTAATATCGTTCTGTACGAGCATTCGGGGCGTCCTCCGTTTTGGCGAGCACTTCGCGCAGAGCGTAGTCCACTGCTTGTAAGTATCTCGCCATATTGACATGCGATATATCGAGAGCGTCTCCAACTTTGTTGAAGCGAAATGCTTCCGCATCCTCTGGTAGTATTGTTTTGATCTGTAGCCACGGTGCTTGCAATAAATCGCGCAGAGCATTCTCAAATTCCAAGCGATTCATGCGACGAATCTTGCTCCGACCTTGCGATGCAATAATGGCTTTGTCCGCCGTTAACAGCGATTGGTAGAGAGGTTCAGTCAACTGCTTGCTGTCGGAGTCGGAAAGCGGCTTATCGGGTGGCATCTCTCCAGCAATCGTGCGGTCGTACAGTAAAGTCCACCGCGAGAGGTTTTGGGGGGATATCCCGCTATCGAGAAGATCATCGATATTAAGATCTGCCTCGGGGGATTCACCCGTGTGACATTCAGCGCAGTGTGTTGTTAGGAGCTGACGAACAGGTTCGGGCAAACTGACCGACTCTTCGGCAGTTTGCGGCACGACGCCTAGAGTAATCACCAGAAGCCACAAGGATGGTTGGAGCATGACGGAGAATATGTGCGGGTAAACAAGCAGTTGAAGTCTTCTCTTTATGATACCCGGTAAGAAAGTGAAAGCCCAGTAAGACAAGGTCCTGCAGGCAAATCAGCCAGAGAAATAATCGGGGCGTGGAAGCCATCAAGAATGCCAATCAATCAGGAGATTCTGGCAAATGAACCACTAGCTCCCCAAAATATCACGGGGTTAAGCATCCAAGCTGAAACCATCCGAGGATGTAAAAGTGGAAGGGTCGCTGTAGCCACCGAGAAAGGGCATATGAGGGCTCGGGGAACTGTGGGGAGGTGATTGGGTAAGCTGGCTCCCATTCCGTGAAGCATGCTCCAGATTGACAAACTGAAGCCAGGTGTCACGCTCCATTGCGAGAATCCCACGGAGATCGGCGAGTTGCTGCGGATCTCGTGATGTTTCCACGCGAGTCAGCATGTTGATCAAAAAGATATATAAATTGGAGATCTGTCGACTCAAATCCATTTCGCGGTCAGTCACTCCGCTGAGGAGTTCATTAAGAATTTCGCGGATGCGAATGAGCCATTGAATCGATTCAAAATGCTGATTGCTTTTCCAGAGGGTATCGACAACGTCGGTCAGTGACATTGCCCTGTCCAGTAGCAGGTAGCGAAGCTTGGCAGGAGATGCCGAAAGTACTTCTTGTTCTAGATAGGGATTCTCGGAAATACCATTCGACATTGAAGTGATCCATCAGGTACAAAAATCTAACCAAGATTCATTTTCGGCGCTTGGCTAGGACTTGCTTGAATTGAGTAGGTTAGCCAAGGAAGAGACACTACCTTGGTTGGACTGAATCTTCTGAATAGCCTCTTCCGTTTTATAGAACTGATTCAACAGTCTTTCGCGTTGCTTATCGAGTCGAGACGTCAAAAAGG
>JAUMAI010000283.1:11842-13745 GCA_032116775.1 Pirellula sp.
TGACTGTAAGGTCATACTTCGGGTAATAAGAACGCTATTTCGTTCTCCCGATAGATTATCAATCAATTGTTTGGCACGAGCAGAGAAGCCAGTTTTCGGCTTGCTGAGGAAATCGCGAACAGCCTCTGGGTCGGATGCTAGACGCGCTCGGAATCGAGTCTTGTCGAGTGACATTTTGCCCTGGTCATCGAAGCCAATCCCTAACTCAGCCACGGATCGGAACTTGCTTCCGGTTACAACTCGTCCGGTGAAAATGGTCCCGAAGGTTTGCTGGATACGCAGGACCTCGGTACTACCGTAAAGCAAGCCTGCTACGTTGGTCGTAGTATCGTAGGAAGCGACAGATTTAAGACGGTCAACAACTTTATTGTACTGAGTTACCAGTAGATCTAGAGACTTTTCAATACCCGAATCGTCATTAGCAACATCGATTTCGATCGGAGTTTCTGAAGTCTCTTTGATATTCACTTCAATACCTTGAATGGTATCGGAGAAGCGATTGCTGCTCGAATTGACCAAGATACCACCAGAGGTTGCTGTTGCTCCGATAGCAATCAAAGCATCTTGAGCCTGTGACGTTTCTGAGAAGTTAAGTCCTGAAATCGTAGTATCGATTTGGAAACGGCTAGCTTCTCCCGTCGCTTTCGAGTTGATGACTAAGCGAGTGCCAGAGTTGCCTACCGCCAGTGTGTTGGCGGTAACGGGAGAATTCGCAGCGTTGAGCTTCGTAATAACATCTGCCAGCTTATCGCTGCTACTTACCGAAATGGTTTGGTTCTGGGAGCCTTTGATAATTTGAACTGTCTGACTGTTTTCGGTGGCGGTGGTTCCCGTTCCCAGAATTTTTAAGTCGGCAGCTGCTGTATCTGTACCATTGGCTGTCACGGTTAGCGTACCCGCGCCACCGGCGGTGTCGACAAGTTCGATGCCATCGCCCTTAGAGCTTAGGCGTGCCTCGACATCGATGTTAAGGTCGTTGATAGCTGTTATAACGTCGCCAACGGTTTTGGCATTAATCGAAGCCAGGTTGATTGCGCTACGTTGACCGGAGCTATCGGTGATAGAGAAGGCGCCCATTTGAACGCCTCGGCCTTGGTTCAAAGCCGATAGCGCTGTATTTTCGTTTACCCACTGCAGGTCAAGCGAGCCGCTATTAACTTGTGATGTTGCGCTGTTGACGACTAAGCCTAATTTGGTGGCGGCGTTATTGCCGTCACCGTTGGCCACGACCAGGTTGGAGGTGGTTTGACCAGTTGTATCTCGCAGTAGAATGCCAGTTCTGGAGGAATTTAGGACCGCGGTAACACCTGCTGAGGATGCGTTAATCAGTCGCATCACATCACCCACAGTTTCGGCACTGGAGAGATTGATGTTGGTAGAATTTCCAGCACGGTTGGTAATCGCGATCACTCCTAATTCACCAATACCTTGTCCACCTCGAAGCGATGATAGGAGTGGGCTATCTAGGGCTGATAGTAGGCGATCGCCACTTAGCGTATTACCAGCAGTCGTTGATTCAAGACCGAGCGACGAAGCTAGATTTCCAGTCCCTAGATCTACAATGGTGAGATTGCCGCCGCCACCGGTAGTATCGACGATCTGCAATCGATCCCCATCAGCGGCGATGGATGCGGTGAATTTACCAGTTCCAGCAGTATTTAGTGCATTGATCAAATCGCCAAGGGAAGCTGTTTTTGGGTCAATGGTTAAATTCACATCGACAATCGAGCCATCTTTGGCGGTGACTCGGAAGTCATTTCCATCTTGGAATTTTAATCCACGGTTATCAAGCAACTTTGTTAGCTTAGTTGCGGTGGTAAGCTTCTGAATGTCACCACCTGTTGCTGTATTGGATGCAACATCGACTCCCAATAGTCCCAAAGAGGAAGCGACCGACCCGGTG
>JAUMAI010000283.1:13755-14701 GCA_032116775.1 Pirellula sp.
TCGACTTTTAGATTGCTTGACGTTTGGCCTGTCAGGTCTTTCAGTACAATCCGGTCTCCTTCGATACTCGCCTGGACACGGATATCTTTATTGTCATTGATCGCCTGCAAGACGTCTCGAACGTCCGCTGCGAAACGGATATCAATTTCAGCGGAGGCTCCACTGCGGTCGGTGATTCGAAATAGGCCCCGCTCGACACCTTCGCCGCCATTAAGATCATCCAACGAAGCGGATTTATCGATAAAGCCACCCGTGCGAATCGTGATCTCCCCTGCTCCGACAGGATTGGTGGTGGAGGCGACGGGCGAGCTGGTTAATTGTTGAGACTGTGCGAGTTGAACGCTGGTGACTTTGGTTTTACCGGCCGCGGGGGTTCCGTTGGAGGCCGCGGAAATAATGTCGGGTTTGGAGGAGGTGACTTTTAAGGTCGAAAACGTGTCATTTCTTCCAAGCTGATTGGTGGCTAGTTGAACCCCAATCACCAAAGCTGTTAATTCGGTAATAGCAACTTGGGTTTTCTGTAGCGTCTCATTTCGCTTAACGATACGATCGCGCGGCTGGCTATTGATAGCCATCAGCTTATTGACGGTATCGGTGATGTTGATGCCGGTTACTAGTCCGACATCTGATTGTATTCTCCCCATTGTCGATCTCTTCAATTTCCGAAGGGGGGTGAAGAACGGTGCGAAATACCGTTAACGCATTTGTTGCTAAAGAATGAATCGACTTGCGCTATTGCGCAGATGCAAAAAAAGAACCGGCATGGAGCTTTTATCTTATGCACCATGCCGGTTCAGGTTTCCCATTTTATCCCGGCTAACGTCGCGGGCCGATGATTATCGGAGCAGCGACAAAACGTTCTGTGGATTTTGGTTCGCGATACCAAGCACCGAAGTACCTGACTGGACCAGAATCTGAGCACGGGTTAGAGCCGAGCTTTCGCGAG